>NZ_JAIWNX010000156.1 GCF_020217185.1 Asticcacaulis sp. | reverse complement strand
GGCCCCATTGCGCAAATCGCCCGTCACGGTTTCGGCCACCTGCGACAGCTCTGCCGCCGACGCCGCCAGCCCGTTCACCACGTCCTGCACCCGCACTTCGAAATCGCGGCTCAACTGCGCCTGATCCGTGACCAGATCCCACACCAGCATGGCCCCGGCGTATTGATCGCGGTGATCGCGCACCGCCGAAATCTGCAGGTCGATGCTTTCGTCGCCCACGCGGATACGCGCGCGGTGCGGCAGGTTTTTCGGGTCGGACAGCAGACGACGCTGATGCTCAGGGTGTTTGTGGAAGATGTCGATGGACTGCCCCATCAGCGTGCCGGGATAGTTGGGAAAATGCCCCTTGACCTTATCCATCAGCTTTTCGGTCGCGGCATTGATATAGGTGATGCGCAGATCATTGTGCACATCGACCGCCATCACCGGGGTCGGCATGGCCTGCACCATGCGGTCCACCATCAGCGCCTTGCGCGCCGTTTCACACAGGGACCGGGTGGCGCGGGCCAGCACGCCCATCTCATCCTTACGATTAATAAAGGCGACCTCGACATCCGTGTCGCCTTCGGCAATGCGTCCGATCGTCTGCGACATCAGGCCCAACGGCCGCAACAGGTCGCGCCACATCAGGCCGATCATGGCCAGCACGCCCAGAATGGCGAAGCCCGACAACACCTGCACCAGCATGTTCAACTGCGCATCGGTCTTCGCACCCCGCTCGACCTCGCCCGTCATCCACGCTTCGAGATCACCGGACAGGCTCTCATTGCTGTCCTCCATCGCCTTGAACTTGGCGTCGAAGTCCGCCCGCAGCGCGGGCTCGGTTTCCGGGGTGGCGGTAAGCACCGCGTCACCGGCAGCACGGTAGGCCTGAAGCGCCGTCAGGGTTTCGGCGAAGCGCTGTTTCAGATTATCCGGCAGGGCCTCGGCCTGATTGGCTTTGAGGTTTTTCTCAAACGTGTCAGCGTGGTCCTTGAAGCTGCCGACCACGGCTTCGGCAGCCGCTGCGTCGCCCATCTGGTGCGCCAGCAGGGCTTCAAGCACGTCACCGCGCATGGCGTCGTGCATCATGTCGGCGGCCATGTGCCGTTGCGTGATCTGGCTGATCAGCGAAGCCTGCCGCGCGTGCGTCCGCGCGTAATGCGACGCCACGCTGTTGGCGGCCACCATGCCAAACACCAGAAGCGCACACGCCGCCCCCAGCCCGATAAACTTTGTACGTAGCTGCATTATCAGACTTTCCGACTCTGTTACCAAGGGCCACGAAAGCCCCTGTTAAGATTTGTCGGAACAGCCTTAACGTTTATTTAAAGTAACGTCGTTCTAATTTATGTTACAATAAAAAATGGCGTTATAACTCATATATATAAGCCGATATCGGCGTTATCACGGTTTCGTGATCACATCTCCACCCTTCATGACAAAGACGGGCCGCTCCAGCAGGGTTACATCCTTTAGTGGATCGCCCACGACCCCGACCATGTCGCCATAGTGACCGGGCTTGAGGCTGCCGACATCCCCGGACCGCCCCAGCGCCTCAGCAGCAATCACCGTCGCCGACTGAATGGCCTGAAGCGGCGTCGCGCCATAGCGCACCATCACGGCGAACTGACGGGCATTGTCGCCGTGCGGATAGATGCCGGCGTCGGTGCCATAGACCATCTTCACCCCGGCCTTCAGCGCCTTGCCGTAGTTCTGGCGCTGCACCTCGGCGATTTCACGGTCCTTGCGCAGACTCTCTTCGGCCACGCCGTTGCGCTGGCCTTCGGACTGCGTGTAGTCGGTATTGTAGATGTCCATCGAGAAGTAGGCCCCCTTCTCTCGGGCCAGCCTTATCCCCTCGTCGTCCACCAGACTGGCGTGTTCGATCGTATCGACCCCGGCCCGCAGCGCCGCCTTGATCCCCTCGGCTCCGTGCGCGTGAGCGGCGACCTTCATGCCGGCCATGTGCGCTTCGTCAGCGACCGCAGCCATTTCCTCAAAGGTCAGTTGCTGCGCGCCGACGCTGGCCCCGCGCGAAAAGACGCCGGAGGTGGCGCAGATCTTGATGACGTCCGCTCCGTATTTTTTCAGGGTCCGCACCGATTTGCGCGCTTCCCAAGGGCTATCGGCATTGAGCGGGTTTTTGGCGTCAAAAGACGGCGGCAGCCAGGTCGAATCGCAATGCCCGCCGGTAGCCCCAAAGCTCAGGCCCGCCGCCACGATGCGCGGACCCGGCAGTACGCCTTCGTCTATCGCTTCGCGCAGGCCGATGTCATTGTAATCCCCCGCGCCGACATTGCGCACGGTGGTAAACCCGGCCTTCAGCGTCTTTTCAGCATTAGCCGCCGCCACAAAGGCCCAGAAGCGATCCGTGTGCGACAGGCCGCTGTAGCCGCCATATTCCGGGCTGTTGTCGAGGTGGACGTGCATATCAATCAGGCCGGGCAGCAGAGTCACACCGGGCAGATCGACATAGTCAGCGTCCGCCGGCGGCTTCATCGTCAGGGCGCTGCCGACCGCCGTGATGCGCCCATCGGTGACGATCACCAGCGGCTGCTCGATCACCTTGCCGGTTTCGACCTCGATCAGGCGGTCGGCCTTGACGGCGACCGTGGCCGCCTGCGCAGCCCCCGCCATCAGCATCATCACCGCCGCCACGCCCGCCTTATGCATCTTCATATCCAGCCCCTTAACGCTACCCCGGTAGAATAGGCATAAGGTCCGCAGGAATGTAAGGGCTTATAGCGCGCTTACACGGTCCGTTCACAGACGGATCAGGCCACCGGACGCGGACTGGCCAGCGCGCCGTAAAGATCGGTGCGGCGGTCGCGGAAGAAGCCCCAGGCGGCGCGGTGCGTATTCAGGTAATCGAGGTCGAACTCGGCCACCAGAACGCCCTCTTCGCCCTTACCATACTCCGCCACCTTGTCGCCGCGGTGGTTGGCGATGAAGCTGTGCCCATAGAAGGTCTGACCGCAGCCGTTTTGCGGCGAAATCAGGCTTTCGGTGCCGATGCGGTTGGAGGCCACGACCGGGATGACATTGGCGACGGCGTGGCCCTGCATGACGCGCTGCCACGGGGCCGCCGTATCCAGTTCGGCGTCGTGCGGCTCGGAGCCAATGGCTGTCGGATAGAACAAAATCTCTGCCCCCAGCAGCGCCATTGCGCGCGCCGCTTCCGGATACCACTGATCCCAGCAGATGCCGACACCGACGCGGGCGAACCGGGTATCCCACACCTTGAAGCCCGTATCTCCTGGACGGAAATAGTATTTTTCCTGATAGCCGGGGCCGTCAGGGATATGGCTCTTGCGATAGACACCCAAAAGCTCCCCGCCCGCGTCGATCATGACCAGCGAGTTGAAATAGTGCGGGCCTTCCTTCTCGTAGATCGAGGTGGGGATGACGACATTCAGCTCGGCCGCCAGCTTTTGCATGGCGATGACGCACGGATGGCTGCGCCACGGAAAGGCCGTGGCAAACCAGCGCTCTTCCTGACTGACGCAGAAATATTCGCCCTGAAACAGCTCCGACGGCAGGATGATCTGCGCGCCCTTGGCCGCCGCTTCGCGCACCAGCGCCTCGGTTTTGGCGATGTTCGCGGCCATGTCGGGGCCATAGGCGGTTTGCAGCGCCGCCACGGAAACGGTCCGGGTCATATCGTTACCTTTGGGTTCAGGGGTCAGCCCTTGATATAGGGCACTTGCTGGCTGATGCAATGGAAGGAGCCACCGCCGGTCAGGATGGCGTTGGACGGCAGGCCGAACACCTGACGTTCGGCAAACAGGGTTTGCAGCGCCTCAACCGCCATTTCGCCCGGCCGCTCATTATAAACCGGCACGATGACGCAATCATTGGCGATCAGGAAATTCATGTGCGAGGCCGGGATGATTTCGCCGTCCTCGTCCACCGTGCGGCCCGGCGACGGGATACGCACCACCTGAAGCTTGACGCCGCGCGCGTCGGTCTGCTGGCTGAGGGTTTTGGCCACCGCATTATAGAGGTCGGCATTGGGGTCATCCGCCCCATAACCCACGGGGCAGACCACGACGCCCGGTGCCACAAAGCGCGCCAGATTGTCGATATGGCCATCCGTATGGTCGTTGAGCAGGCCGTCATCGAGCCAGATGATCTTGCGCGCCCCCAGCGCGTCCTGTAACGCGCGCTCAGCCGTGGACTGCGTCCAGTCGGGGTTGCGATTCGGATTAAGCAGGCACTGGCGCGTGGTGAGGACAGTGCCGAACCCGTCGTGCTCCAGCGAGCCCCCTTCGAGCACAAACTCTTGTGTTTCCGGCACATAGCCATCGTGTTCGGCCACCTGAGCGGCGACCTGATCGTCGTACTTCAGGTGATATTTGCCGCCCCAGCCGTTGTTGAGGAAGGCCACGGGCAGAGCCGCATGACGGTCCTGCGCATCCTCGACATTGACGTAGATGGGGCCGGTATCACGGAACCAGATGTCGCCGAACCGCCCATCGACGATTTCGACCTTTTTCACGTCGGACAACAGCGATTGCGCCGCCTTACGCGCCGCCTCGCCCATCACCATCAGCTTGACGTGCTCATCGCCGGCTTCGGCCAGCACGCGCACCAGCGACGCCACCTCGGCCTGAGCCTCGATCAGGTCTTCCTGCCACAGGTTTTCGTGGCTGGGAAACCCGACCCACATGGCCTTGTGCGGCTCCCACTCAGCGGGAACGATGCGGGAAAGGTTCGGATTTTGGCTCATGCCGGACCCCGGAAAAAAGCGAAACTTGGATTGCGGCCCTTTTACACAGCGTCAACCGGTTTGGCCATGCCTTCCATGACACAGGCCAGAAGAATGGGCACAAAAAAAAGCGGCCCTCCGTTTCCGGAGAGCCGCTCGTGTTCGTCAGACCGTGTCTGGTCTTAGAACTTGGTCTTCAGAGAAAGCATCAGGGTACGCGGTGCGCCACGGCTGTGGGTCGTCGTGCTGCCGTTACGGACCGTCCCGTTGTTCAGCGTCACCGGGAGGGCGTTGTTGGCCGAGCCCAGCGAACCCAGATAAGTTTCGTCGAACATGTTGATGACGTTCAGTTGAAGCTCAGTACCCGGCTTACCGAAGGCACTGATCTTGTAGTTCATGTCCATGTCGAACACGGTATAGGCCGGGGCCACTTCATCGTTGACATCGGTGGTGAAGCGCTCACCAACGTACTTAGCTTGGACGCCGAGTTGGAACACAGGCGTCACTTCCCACTGGAAGCGACCCGAATAGGTCCATTCCGGCGTTTCCACCAGGGTCTTGCCTTTGGTCGGCAGGAAGGTAGTGGCGCTGAGCTGCAGGTCTTCCTTCAGCTCGGACTTGTTGTAAGACGCCGAAGCATAGACCGAGAAGTAGTCCGCAACCTGCCAGCCGATCTGACCGTCGAAACCGGACATTTCGACTTCACCAACGTTACGATCGGTGTTCAGCAGGGTTTCCGGATCGTAGGTTTGAACGATACGGTTCTGGAACTTGGAGGTCCAGAGAGCGGCCGACAGCAGAATGTTGGACGACTGATAACGATAACCGAAGTCGAAGGATTGGGTCGTTTCCGGCTCAGCAATCGAGGTGATCAGCGGCGAACCCGCTGTGTCTGCACGGCTGTACTTGTACAGGTTGTCGGTGCGCGGAGCCGAGATTTGTTCAGCGTAAGAGACGTACAGCGACTGGATGTCGTTGAAGTTCCACGTCACACCAACGTTCGGCAGAGTCTTCTTGTACTCTTTCGTGAAGCTGATCGGCGGCACATGCTTCGTGGTGCCCGTGGTCGGGAAGGTCACGTTGCCCGCACCACCGGCGACAACCGTCGGCGTTTCAGCCGTACAACGGGGGAAGTCACCACCGTTGGGTTGGTAGCAATAGTTGTTGAGTTCACGCGTCAGAACCGGCGCACGAACGCCGAGGTTCACCACCAGGGCACGATCGAAGAAGTAGCCGCGATATTCAGCCGCAATCTGCTCAAGCTTGGCGATCGAGAAACGATTACGGTTTTGAAGCTTGTTGCCCTTCACATCAACAACCGCAGGGCCATTGCCGTCTTTACCGCCGAACAGGTCAACCGGATTGCCAGAGGCATCCATATAGCTGAATTCGCCGGTCTGACGGTGACGACCGTAATCAATCGTGTAGGCACCACGCAGACGATGGTCGTCGTTCAAATCCCAGATCAGCGAGCTGGTGAGGCCGAAGCGACGAGTGTTGGTGTTCGACGGACGGAACAGCATGACCGAGTCAAGCGTGTCCTTGTCGCCGTTGAGGTCGACACCGACACCGGTCGTGTTGGTGCCATCGAGGTCAAGGCGATTGTCTTTCTCGCTGACCACTTCAAACTGCGTACCACCATTGGCGAGAACGTACTGGAAGCTGGGGTCAAACGTAAAGACAAGGCTGTCGGTAATGTGCTTCTTGAACTGACCGCGAACGCTGCCGGTATTCGACGGGTTGTTGCGCTGACCATAGTAGTTGGTGCAGCCAGAACCCGCGTTCTGAGCCGTGCCGTTTACCGGGGTCGGCAGGGCCGTGGAAGCGCAGGTCAGATCATAGTCAAGATCAGGATTGGTCTTGAGGTCGCTGATCGTGATGTTGCGGTAGTTGGTATTGCGGTTTTCGTTCCAGTTCGCCGCGAGGCTGAGGAAGTCGCCATTACCGAGATCACGATAGATACGACCGTTGTATTGGGTCTTTTCAAGTTGCCCCGGGCCCTTGAACTTGTCGTACTGGGTTTTCGACGCGGCAACCCACGCCGTGAAGCCCAGAAATTCACCCGTGTCCACTTTGACGAAGGCGCGACGGAAGTTCTCCGTACCAACCGAAAGGGTGCTGTCGATGCCAAAATCCTTGGACGGGCGGATCGTCTTGTAGGCAACCGTACCACCCGCCGCTGAAGCTGTCGGGCTGTCAACATCGGTCGTGCCGAGGTTCACGGCAACCGTTTCGATCAACTCCGAGTCCAGTTGCTGGTTCGAGTAGATGGCGTAGTTGCCGGTATCGTTGAGCGGAGCCCCGTCAAATGTCAGTGAGATACGGTTACCATCGAAGCCACGGATACGGATGTTACCACCCGACGTGCCATAAGCGTCGTTGTTGGTGAAGTTGACGCCGGGAACAAGGTTGATGCTTTGCAGAACAGTCTGGCCGCTGGCTTGCGTTTCCAGATACTCCTGAGTGACCGTTGAGCGGGATTTACCCACTGATTCCTTGGTCAGGGCACCGTCAATGCTGCGCGGTCCGCGCTTGCCTTGAACAACAACTTCTTTGACGTCTTCGGCCGCTTCCGTACCGGTCGATTGGGCGAAGGCGCCATGGGCGGCAAAGAGGCCCGTCAGGGCCGTACCGGCCAGAATCCACTTGTTCATTTTCATATCGGAGTATCCCCTCTCCAGGTTCACAAAACAGAAAAGCGGCGCTGTGCGCGGATTACGCCCATGCCCGTTTTTAAGCACCATCACTTAAACGTTTAGGTAGGTTTCCACCTTTAGCCGCTTTTGTGCCGCTTTTTGAGCCAAAAGTGCGAAGGTTTGATGACAATTGTGACAGGCGGAACGATCTGCGCTTAAATTGCCACAGTTTATGTCAGCAAAAGGCGCTTATGCGACACAGTCCGTAACCATTCGTGTTTGCGCATCGGGCGCGGGCGTGTCATTCAACGCGGAACGCGCCTCAGTGCCTCCTCTTTTGAGCGGTAATGCGATGGCGCACCGCACAAGATTCTCTCCCGCAAGCGACGTTTCTCCATGCCTCAGCCCCCCGCACCCGCTCCCCTGTCCGCTCCGGCGCGTTATGTTCTGTGGGGGCTGGGGCTGCTGTTTTTGCTGCGTGTCGCGCTTCTGTTCAGCACCTACACCAATCTCTATCCGGATGAGGCGCAATATTGGCTGTGGTCGCGGCAACTGGACTTTGGCTACTATTCCAAGCCGCCGATGATCGCGTGGCTGATCCACCTGTCCACCCTGGGGTCCGATGTCGAGCCCTTTGTGCGGCTGTTTGCGCCCTTCCTGCATCTGGGGGCGGCGCTATGCCTGTGGGGCGCCGGTCAACGGCTGTTTAACGAGGCCACCGGCCTGTGCGCCGCCATTATATATAGCCTGATGCCGGGCGTCGTGCTGTCGGCGGCGGTCATATCCACCGATGCGCCGCTGATGTTCTTCCTGTCAGCAACACTCTATTTTTACAGTATTTTTCTTACTACAAACGCGGAAAAGGCCCGCCTGAAGGCCGCGCTGGGGATGGGGGTCGCCTTCGGGGCCGCCTTCCTCAGCAAATATGCCTGTCTGTACTTCCTGATCGGGGCGGCCGCCCATGCCGTGCTGGTGCCCTCGGTGCGGCGTAGCTGGAACCTGCGCAGCCTGGCCCTGTTCGCCGGAGCCTTTATCCTGCTGATGTCGCCCAACCTGTACTGGAATGCCACGCACGGCTTTCAGACCGTGTCGCATACCGCCGACAATGCCAACTGGCATTGGGGCAAGCTGTTTAACCCGACCTCCCTGCTGAAATTCTGGCGCGACCAACTGGGTGTCTTTGGCCCCGTCCCCGTGCTCCTGATGCTGCTCGGCATAGCGGGGCTTGTGCGGCCGCGTGCGGGCCTATTGCACCGCGAAGCCGATGCCGCCCAGCGCAGCGCTCTGATCGGTCTGACCTGTCTCACCCTGCCGCCTCTGATCTTCGTCAGCGTGCAGGCCTTCCTGTCGCGCGCCAATGCCAACTGGGCCGCTTCGGCCTATGTGCCGGCCAGTTTGCTGGTCGCCGCCTTTGTGGTGACGGGTTTCAGCGTGGCTATCCGGTCACACAGATTGTGGCGGCCGGCGCTGGGAATCGGACTGGGCATTCAGGTAGCGATTATGGCCGTCTTTATGCTGGGCGCGGTCTCGGAGCCCCTCACCCATGCGCTCGGCCTCGGCAATACGGTGAAACGCGCGCGCGGCTGGGACACCCTCACCCACGCCATTATCGCCAAGGCGCAGACGGAGGCCCGTCCGACGGCCATCGCGGTCGATAATCGCAATGTTTATAACGCCCTCGCCTATTATGGGCGTGACTGGTTCACGGCCAACCCCGACGTCCCGCTCAAGGCCTGGGTGCGTGAAGCCCATCCCAAGTCACAGGCCGAGACCGAAACCCCGCTGACCGCGGAAACCGGACAGAATGTGCTGATCGTCTCCTATGTCGATGGCTTTATCCCGGATATTCGCCGCGACTTTGCGGCTACCGGGCCGGGCGAATCGCTGAAAATCGCGCTCGATCACAAGCGCACGCGCGACTTTACCCTGTTCCGCGGGTACGGCTTCCAGCGCGCTCCGCGTGATCCGCGGACGGGGCATCCGCTCGGCTCATCGCTTGAGACCCCGGACGACGATCAGTAAATGCGTTTCGGAGAGATGATCAGACGCAGGGGCCACGGGCCCCTGCACCCCGCAAGCGGTGCACAGACGTCCCCATACCCCAGCAGTAAGTAGCAGGGTGCCAAGCGGCACCGCGATCTTCAAGTGCTTCCAACGCCCACCGCAAGCACAAAAAACCCGGCCTGCGAACAGGCCGGGTTTCTTGTTGTCTGTCGATACCGACAGCGTTCGATTAGAACGCGATGTCGATGGTCGAACGACGGTTCAGCGGTTCCTTCACGCCGTCGCCGGTGGCGACTGCCGGAGCCGATTCACCCTTCCAGTCAACGGCCAGGATCGAACCCGACACGCCGAGACCGGCAAGAGCGTCAGCCACGGTCTTGGCGCGACGTTCCGACAGACGGATGTTGTAGGCAGCCGAACCCGAGGTATCGGCGTGACCCACGACAACCACGCGGGTCGCGTTACCGGCCTTCGCGTAATCAGCGGCCTGCTGCACGATCGCTTGCGCGTCGGCGGTCAGGGTGGACTGATCGAATTCGAAGTACACGATGAATTCGCGGGCTTCGTACTTCACCGCTTCTTCAACCATCGGCGGAGGCGGCGGAGGCGGAGGCGGCGGGGGGGGCGGAGGCGGGGGAGGCGGCGGGGGCGGCGGGGGCGGCGGAGGCGC
>NZ_JAIWNX010000153.1 GCF_020217185.1 Asticcacaulis sp. | reverse complement strand
TGGGTCTGTTTGCCGTCGCGGCCGCCGCCGTGAGCCTGACGGCCTGCGACGTCAACCGCATCCCGACTCAGGAAGAAAACGCCAAACGCGCCTTCTCTGACGTGCAGGACGCCTATCAGCGCCGCAACGATCTGGTGCCGAATCTGGTCGCCACGGTGCAGGGCGCGGCCATTGCCGAACGCGGCACCCTGACCGAAGTGGTCGAAGCGCGCGCCAAGGCCACCAGCGTCACGGTCGATGCCTCGACCATTACTGACCCGGCCAAGTTCCAGCAGTTCCAGCAGGCGCAGGACGGCATGTCTTCGGCACTGGGCCGCCTGATGGTCGTTGTGGAACGCTATCCGGACCTCAGGAGCCAGCAGAATTTCACCACCCTGATGTCGCAGCTTGAAGGCGCGGAAAACCGCATCTCCATCGCGCGCCGCGACTTCAATGCCGCGGCCCAGACCTACAACACCACCCTTCGTTCATTCCCGCAGAACATTCTGGCCGGGACGATCCATTCGGGCGCCAAGCCGATGGAATATTTCAAGGCCGCGCCGGGCGCCGACAAGGCCCCGACGGTGGACTTTTCAGGCCTGAATAACGCCGAAACCTCCAAGTAAACGCCTGAACGGAAGGCCGTCGCATGTCTCTCCCCGCCTCCGCCTTGCGGATCAGGACCGCATGGACGGCCTTTCTCTTCGTCTGTCTGACACTGTGGGCCTCCGCGGCCTTCGCGGCACCCGACTTCCCGAAGCTAACCGGGCGCGTGGTCGATCAGGCCGAACTTCTGACGCCCGAAGTCGAGGCGGACCTGACCGCCAAGCTGGCGGGCCTCGAAAACGCCACCACGGATCAGGTCGTCGTCGTCACGGTCAACAGCCTTCAGGGCTATGACATTGCCGATTACGGCTATCAACTGGGGCGCACCTGGGGCATCGGCCAGAAAGAAGCGAAAGCCACCACGGGCGTCGAGTCCGAAGCGGGCGGTCAGTTCAAAAACAATGGCGTCCTGCTGATCGTTGCGCCCAATGAGCGCAAGGTGCGTATCGAGGTCGGCTACGGTCTCGAACCGGTCATTACCGACGCCTATTCGTCCGTGATCATCCAGAATGCCATCCTGCCGGCCTTCCGCGAAGGCGATTATCAGACCGGCATCGTCAAGGGCACGGACGAGATCATCGCCCAGCTTTCGGCCGATCGCGGCACCGCCATCGAAAAGGCGCGTCAGGTCGCCCAGCAGCCGGTGCACAAGGCGGAGCGCTTCCCCGTGTGGATCATCATCGTCGTGGTGCTGTTTCTGATTATCTTCGGGCGTGGCTGGCTGCCCTTCTTCATCCTTGAGGCCCTGCTGCGCGGCGGCGGAGGTGGCGGCTGGAGCGGCGGCGGGGGTGGTGGCGGTTTCAGCGGCGGCGGCGGCAGTTTCGGCGGCGGCGGTTCGTCGGGTAGCTGGTAGAGGGAAAGACGGACATGCCTTTGAACATCGACCACGCCCGCATCAATGCCGCCATCGCCCGCGCCGAAACGCAGACGGCCGGTGAAATCACATGCGTCATCAAGAAAACGGCGCTCGACTACCCGGAAACGCCGCTGATGTGGGCCGCGGCTTCGGCCTTTATCCTGCCGCTGATCTTTCTGGGTCTGGGCGTGTGGCCGCACGACTGGCTGGGGCCGGTCTTGAGCGCCCTTGCCGGGTGGAATGCACCCAATGTCACCGGCGAATTGCTGGCCGCCGAAGCCATCATCTTTTACGCCCTGACGCAATTGCTGCTGTTTGCCGCCGTCTATCTGCTGGTCAGCGTGCCAAAGGTGACCCTGTGGCTGACGCCGCGCTTCATCACGCGCCGCCGCGCCCATAAGAAGGCGCTGGAACAGTTTCTGGCGCGCGGCCTGCACCTGACCGAGGCGCGCACCGGCGTGATGATCTTCTGCGCGCTTGAGGAACGCTTTGTCGATGTGATTGCGGATGAGGGCATCTATTCGCGCGTGGACAAGAGCGAATGGAACGCCACGGTCGCCGCACTGGTCAGCCATATCAAAAAGGGCGACCTGACCACGGGTTTTGAGGCCGCCGTCGAACGTTGCGGCGTGGTGCTGAGCGCCCACTTCCCGCCGGGGGCCACCAATGCCAATGAATCGCCCGATGTGCTGATCGAGATATAATGCTGGCCGCCGCACTTGTGCCCCTTTACGAAGCCCTGAGCACCGATCCCGCCGTACATACGGGCCGGGCATTGAAAACCGAGGGCCTGATGGTGGGCGGCAAGCTGTTCGCCTTCCTGATGGACGATTATCTGGTGCTGAAACTGCCTGTGGCCGAAGTCAATGCGCTGATTGCCGCGACGGGCGCGCATCACTTGTCGCGTGGCGGAAAGCCAATGAAAGAATGGGTGTGTCTGCCACCCGCGTCACGTGACCTATGGCTGACCAAGGCGGTTGAGGCCAAGGCGTTTGTGCAGTCGTTGATGTGACCCTCTCCTCCCTGTTGCGAAGCAATGGGGAGGTGGCAGCCCGCAGGGCTGACGGAGGGGGACGGCGCTACAGGCAACCCAAAGCTCAGTCGCCGATCGTTCGAGCCACCCCCCTCCGTCAACTCACTTCGTTCGTCGCCATCCCCCCATGCCTTTGGCATAGGGAGGAGAGAAGAAGCGAATATGCGACTGGCCTTCCCCACTGATCCCGTGTACACACCGCCGCCCTTTTGTGTGTCTTCGGCGGAACCTCCCATGTCTTTGCGTCCCTATTGCGGTATAGACTTCGGCACCTCCAATTCGGCGGTCAGCGTCGGGCGCGGTGATCAGGTGCAGCTTGTCCCCGTCGAAGGCGATGCCGTCACCCTGCCCTCGGCCCTCTTCTTCAACACCGAAGAAGACCACCTCAGTTTTGGACGCAAGGCGATTGCCGAATATCTCGACGGCTATGAGGGCCGCCTGATGCGCGCCCTGAAATCGGTGCTGGGCAGCCATCTGATCGGTGAAACCACGCAGGTCGGTACCAAGCGCAAAAACTTCCGTGAGATCATTGGCCTCTACATCGCGCACGTGAAACAGGCCGCCGAACGCCACGCCGGTGAGCGCATCGAAGACGTGGTGCTGGGCCGTCCTGTGCACTTTGTCGATGACGATGCGGAGGCCGATCAGCGCGCCGAAAACGAGCTGCGCGGCATTGCCGAGTCGCAGGGCTTCAGGACCATCCGCTTCGAATACGAACCTCTGGCCGCCGCCCGCGATTACGCCAGCCGCCTCAGCGCGCGCGAAACCGTGCTGGTGGTCGATATCGGCGGCGGCACGTCGGACTTTTCGGTCCTCAGCCTGTCACCGGACCATTCCGATATTCTCGCCAATACCGGCGTGCATATTGGCGGCACTGACTTTGACCGCCTGCTCAGCATGGATACGGCTATGGTCGATATGGGCTGGAAGTCGAAGCTGAAAAGCGGGCTCGACATGCCGGGCCTGACCTATCATCAGCTTTCGACTTGGCACCTGATCAACTTCCTGTACACGCAAAAGGTCATGCACAGCGTGCGCGAACTGCACCATCTGGCTGAACGCCGCGACCTGACGCAGCGCCTGATCAGGGTGCTGGAAGACCGTATGGGCCACGCCATCGCCAGCCGCATCGAAGCCGCCAAGATCGCTTTGTCGGCCAATGAAGTCACGCACATCGACTATGACGATATCGAAGCCGGCTGGGTGTCGGACGTGACGCGCGAGACGCTGATTACGGCGACGGCGCGCGAAGTGGCCAAGGTGGTGGCCACCGCCTTGCTATGTGTGGAAAAGGCGGGCCTTAAGCCGGACGCCATCCATACCCTGTTCATGACCGGCGGTTCGACTGCCATGCCGGGCTTTGAGGCCGCCATGCAGGCCGCCTTCCCGGCTGCCAACATCAATTACGGCGACCGCTTTTCATCGGTGGCGTCGGGTCTGGGTCTGGCGGCACGGGCGGCTTTTACAAGCCTTTGATCCATGTGAGCAGAGCGGCATCGTCGCTCATGTCCCCTTCGAACACATGCGCCGGGCGTTGCGGCTCATTATTGCCGCGCGGGCGTCCGCGATAGACCTTCATAGGGATAGCGATAAACACGCCCGGCGTCGTCAGGGCCTGTTCGCGCAGCTCCATATAGAGGGTGTCGGCGGAGGTTTCACGTCCGACCTGCACCGCGCCGAGCGCCTTCCACAGATCGACCGCGTCGAGGCAGGCCGAGCCGCATTTGGTGTCGGTCAGCACGAAGACGCGCCCCTTGAGCGGGGTGGTGGCGGTCATCGCCGGACGCCCGGCCGTTTCATCATCGGCATCGCGCCAGTAGGTCAGTCCGCCAGCGCGCGCCCCCTTCATGCCGGCAATGGCGCGCCCGGCCCAGGCTATGGCTTCGGGGCTGCCGTTATTATCGCGCTGATCCTTCAGGAAGGCTTCTATGGCCGCGATATTAGCCTCGGACGGCCGCCATTCGGTGGCATCCGCCCCCTTCGGTTCGTGCGCCTTCAGCCAGTCTTCTCCCCAGAGAAGGCGCGCCATCTCATAGCTCCATCGTGACGAACCGCCGCCATTGCCGCGCAGGTCCAGCACGACCCGCGGCGCGGCCTGAAGGCGCGCCTGATCGCTCTGCATCTGCGCGATCAGCTGCGTCAGCGCCTTGAAATCATCGCTCTGCGTATTGCCGTTGAAGCCGGGGGTCGAAATCCACCAGCCGCCATCGACTTCGCGCACGCCAAAGCGATAATCGGCCTGCGGATTGGCCTGCTGGCGATAGGTGCCAAGGGCCTCATCGCTGATCGGTTTCCAGTTGAGAGTAAAGGCCTTGACGGCCCCGTCCACCTTGAAGCGACAGGTTTTAAGCGGTTTCAGATAGGGGTTGGAGGCGTTAACGAACAGCAGACTGCCAAAGGTCACGCGCTGCGACTCAAGGAACCAGCGCCCGCGGAAGGTGCCGACGCGCTCGGCCGCCAGCGCGTCCGCCGCCGTCCCGTCACAATCGATCAGTTGCGCCCCCAGAGGCGGCAGATTGGCCCCCTCTTCGCGGGCCGCCACCACCTGCGCCTTGCCGCGCCACGCCGTCAGGAAGCCGGGCCAGGTGTTGCCGAAGGTCAGCGTGTCGCCCCTGCTCCACAACTGCACATGGCCGTCATCGAACGCCGCCTGATAGGCCCGAAGCGCCCACCACCAGCCGCCCTGACTATCAACCGTCTTCGCCCGTTGCAGCGCCTGTTTCAGGCCGGCCTCGGCACGCGGGCGAAAGCCGGGGTTAAGCGGATCGACCGGCCCCGGATGGCTGTCCATAATGGCGGTGTGAAAGGCCGTCACATCGGCCTCCAGCCGCGCCTTCCAGTCAACAGGAGTGGCGGGCGCTGTGTCCTGCGCCTGCGCTGCAAAGGCGGTGCCTGCGATAAACCCTGCCAGCAAAAGAATCCGGTGCATTCGCTCCCCCGTTCGGATATGAACGCCACAGCTTATCCCGTTCCGGTTGATTGCCAAGAGGCGAAGGACCAGACTACCCGAAATAATGCGACAAAATCGCAAGGACCGGCTTGCCATCGCCACCCGGCTTCTGTATTAACGCGCTAACACAGTAACACACATGACTGACAAGCCCGCCAAGACCCCGCAATCCTTCGCCGCCGATGAGGCGGAGCTGGTGCGCGCCCTTCTGACGCTCAAAACGCCCGAAGAGGTGCGCGCCTTTCTCGACGACCTGTGTACGCCGTCGGAAATCCGGGCCTTTGCCGAACGCTTTAAGGTCGCGCGTCTGCTGGACGAAAACGCCCTCTCCTACCGGGACATCTCGGAACGGACGGGGGCATCGACCACCACCGTCACCCGTGTGGCGCGCTTCCTGCGCGACATGCCGCACAAGGGCTACCGGCTGGTGATCGACCGATTGAACCAAGAAAGTCACTAAAGTCCTATGCCTTCCGAAACCCTCAGACTGCGTATCGCCGTTCAGAAATCCGGCCGTCTGGCCGACCGTTCGCTGGAGCTGATTTCCGGCGCGGGCCTGCGCGTCATGAAGGGCGCCAATGAGCTTTTGTATCGCATCGAGAACCAGCCCATCGACCTCCTGCGCGTGCGCGACGACGACATCCCGACCTTTGTGGCCGATGGCGTCGCTGAACTCGGTATTGTCGGCTATAACGTGCTGGCCGAACACTTTCCGGAAGATGACCTCGAAGAGCGCATCGTCATGCGCCTCGGCTTCGGCAAGTGCACGCTGAAGATCGCCGTGCCGGACAGCGTCACCTATGAGGGCCCCCAAAGCCTCGAAGGCAAGCGCATCGCCACCTCCTACCCCAATATTCTGGGCAAATGGCTAAAGGACCGGGGCGTCAGCGCCACCATCGTCGAAATGCGCGGCGCGGTCGAAGTGGCCCCGCGCATGAAGATCGCCCACGCCATCTGCGACCTCGTCTCGACCGGCGCGACGCTGGAGGCCAATGGCATGAAGGCCGTCGATCTGGTGCTGGCCTCCGAAGCCGTTCTGATCAAGGCCCCGCACGCGCCGCCTGCCGATCTGGCGCACGTCTATGACATGCTGCTGCGCCGTTTCGATGGCGTCACGGCCTCGAACGGGGCCAAATATGTGATGCTCAACGCGCCGCGTGAGCATCTGAACGAGATTATCGAGCTGATTCCCGGTGCCGACGCCCCGACCATCATGCCGCTGGCCGGGCGCGAAGACACGGTGGCGGTCCATGCGGTGTGTCAGGAAAATGTCTTCTGGGACACGCTGGACAAGCTCAAGGCGGCGGGCGCTTCGGCGATCCTCGTTCTGCCGATCGAAAAGATGATGAAGTAGGTGTCGCGGACACCCTTTTAGTTAGGCCTGCGGCATCGCAGGCGGGTATGCACCATGAAGACCTTTATCTGGAACGATCTCAGCGCTTCTGAGCGCAAGACGGCCCAAAAAACCGTCCTTGCCCGTCCGGAAAACCGGCGCGACGCCCGCGTGCTCGAAACGGTGAAGACCATTTTCGACGACGTCGAAGCGCGCGGCTTTGCGGCCGTCACGGACTGGGCAACACGGCTGGACGGTCACGCCCCCGTGCGGGTCGAACTGACGCGCGGTCTGGTCGATGAGGCGCGCGCCAATCTGAGCGCCGAAGACCTCGCCGCCATGGAACTGGCCGTCGAACACGTGCGCGCCTTCCACGCCGCTGAACTGCCGTCCGCCGGGCCGGTCATCGCGCCATCGCAAGGCCTGTCGCTTCAGCGCGTCTATCGCCCGATCTCGACCGCAGGCCTCTATGTGCCGGGTGGCACGGCGCCGCTGTTTTCGACCCTGATCATGACCGCCGTGCCCGCTCTGGTCGCCGGTGTGCCCAACAGAGTCTGCGTCACCCCGCCAGCCAAGGACGGCTCGCTGCACCCCATGATGATCGCCGCCGGGGCCGCTGCCGGTCTTGAGGCCGTGTGGCGCGTCGGCGGGGCGCACGCTATCGCCGCCATGGCTTTGGGCGCGTTGCCGGACGTCCCGGCAGCGGACAAGCTGTTCGGACCGGGCAACAAGTACGTCGCAGAGGCTAAAAGATACGCCACAGAGCGCATCTCCGGCATCGCCATCGACATGCCCGCCGGACCGTCGGAGCTGATGGTCATTGCCGATGCCTCGGCCAATGCGAAGCTGATCGCCGCCGACCTTCTGTCACAGGCCGAACACGACGCCGATGCGCAGGTGGTGCTGGTGACGCTGGACGCGGATCTGATCACCGCCGTCGCCGCCGAACTTGAGGCGCAACTGGCGACCCTGCCGCGCGCCGCCATTGCCCGCGCCTCGCTGGAGCAGGCGCGCCTGTTCGTCGTCGATAGCCTTGAGGTCGCCGCCGAAGTCGCCAACCTCTACGGCCCCGAACACCTGGCGCTTCAGGTCGCCGATCTCGACGCCCTGATCCCGCAACTGACCGCCGCCGGAACGGTGTTCGCCGGGACCTACGCCGCCGAAACCTTCGGCGACTATGCGGCGGGCCCCAGCCACGTCCTGCCCACCGACGGCGCGGCGCGGGCCTGGGACGGCATCACCATCCGCTCCTTCCTGACCAGCTTTGTGGTGCAGCGCGCCACCAAACAGGGCGCGGCGACCATTGCGCCCGCCGCCGCGCGTCTGGCGCGTCTGGAAGGCCTCGAAGCCCATGCGCTGGCGGCAGATTTCAGGCTGGAGGTTTAAAATGACACTGTTGTGCACTGCCGCCAGCTTTTTAAGTTGCGCTACCGCTTCGCTGTCTGAGCGCAGGGCGGCAGATTTCCGGTTAGAGGTCTAACATGTTCGCGTCTCCCTTTACCGCCCTCAATGCCCAGGGTTCCGGCCTCGAAGCCTCGCCGCCCTCGCTGGAGCCGCTGCGTGAGCGCATGGCTGAGCTTTATGGCGTCGAGCCCTATCAACTCATGGTCACGCGCGGGGCGTCACACGCCACCGAAATCCTGATGCGCCGCCTGAAGGTCAATGGCTATGAGGCCGTCTTCACCGAGCCCTGCTATTCGGAGCGGCAATACCACCTGCAAAGTCTGGCCGACGCCTATGGCCTGACGCTGAAACAGGCGACCAAGCCGCTGATGACGCTGAAGGGCGCAGGCATGTACGTCATCGACAACCCCGCCATGCCGGACGGCAAGGCCTGGGACCTGATCGCGGCGCGCACCCTGGCCGTTGAAATCTTCCCCGCCCTGCTGGTGATCGACGAGAGCTATTTCGACGTCTGCGACGCCCAGAGCCTGATCGAGCTGACCAAGTCCGAATCGAACGTGGTCGTGCTCAAAAGCCTGTCCTTCCTGTACGGGCTTTCGGGCGCACGGGTCGGCGCGCTGATCTCGTCGGCCAAGACGCTGAACGGTCTGACGCGTTTCTGTGAGCCGGTGCCGCTGCCCACGCCGTCGATCCGCGCCGCCGAAGCCGCTCTGGCCCCGTCGCGTGCCTTAAGCGTGCAGGCGCGCATCGACCTGATCCGCGGCGAACAGGCGCGCTTGCGCGACGCACTGGAACAGGCGTCCGCCGTGGTGCAGTTCCACGTCAATGACGGCCCCTTCGTGTTTATCAAACCGAAGGACCTGATCCGCAGCCAGACCCAGCTCAAAAAGTTCGGCATCACCGCCAAGAACGCCTATGAGGGCCTGATCATGGCGCTGGGCGACAAGGCGCACAATGACCGTATTCTGGCGGCGCTTGGTGTGACTATCGAAGCCGGACGTCCGGCGCGGCGCGGTGAGGTGCTGCGCGACACCAAGGAAACGAAGATTTCGGCCATTGTCGATCTTGATACGCCCAAACCGGTGAAGATTCACACCGGCATCGGCTTCTTCGATCATATGCTGGATCAGGTGGCGACACACGGCGGCTTCTCGCTGCAACTGTCGTGTCAGGGCGATCTGGAAATCGACGGCCACCACACCATCGAAGACTGTATGCTGGCCTTTGGCCAGGCTTTGAAACAGGCGCTGGGCGACCGCGTCGGCATGGCGCGCTTCGGCTTTGTCCTGCCGATGGATGAAACCGAAGCGAAGGTGTCAATCGACATTTCCGGCCGCGCCTTCTGCGTGTTCAAGGGCGAGTTCGACGCCAGCCACATCGGCGACTATCCGACCGAAATGACCGGTCACGCCTTCCGTTCGCTGTCCGAAGCGCTGGGGGCTTCGATCCATGTCGAGGTCGCGGGCGAAAACGACCACCACAAGGTCGAAGCCTGCTTCAAGGCGCTGGGACGTGCCCTGCGGATGGCGACGCGCATCGAAGGCGACGCCTTGCCCTCGACCAAGGGGATGCTCGCATGAGTCAGGTGGTTGTCATAGAATTAGGCTGCGCCAATACCGCCTCGGTCCTGTTCGCGCTGGAACGTCTGGGCGCTGAGGCCGTACTGTCGTCGGATGCCGCCGAAATCCGGGCCGCCGATCGCGTGGTGTTGCCCGGCGTCGGCGCGGCGGGCTTTGTGATGAGCCGCATCCATGAGCTGGGGCTTTATGACACGATCCGCGGCCTGACCCAGCCGCTGATGGGCGTCTGTCTGGGGCAGCAACTGCTGTTCGACAGCTC
>NZ_JAIWNX010000152.1 GCF_020217185.1 Asticcacaulis sp. | reverse complement strand
CGAAGAGGGCGACGTCGCCTGTCTGGGCCTCATTCCGGGCCGGGTCGTGAAGATGGACGCCCCCAAGCCGCTGGTGGTTCCACACATGGGCTGGAACCAGTTGCAGGCTGTGCGCGAAGACCCGCTGACGGCGGGCCTGAATGCAGGTGACTACGCCTATTTCGTACATAGTTTCGTCTGTCCGGTCACCGACCATACGCTGGCGCAATCGACCTATGGCGCGCCGTTCGCGGCCATGGTGCGTAAGGGGAATGTCTGGGGCTGCCAGTTCCACCCCGAACGCTCCTCGGTCGCCGGCGCGAAGATACTCGAAAACTTTCTGACACTTTGATACCTGCAACACCCACCCCGCCCCCACCCCCATTTGCTGCGCAAATGGTCCCCCGCCCCACCCCGGGGTGGGGAGGTATGAAACACCGCACGAAGGGCGCAGCCCTGAGATGCGGTGGTGGGGGTTCTTCCTTTTTACGCTGCGCCGGAGTTACGGCATGATCCTCTACCCCGCTATCGACCTGATCAACGGTGAATGTGTCCGCCTCGCGCAAGGGCGGTTTGATGCCGTCACCAGATACGACTCCGACCCGTTCAAGCGTCTGGCCCTGTTCAATGAAGAGTTCGCGGAATGGGTACATATCGTCGATCTCGACGGGGCGCGCGCCGGCTCACCGCAGCAGCACGAACTGATCGGGCGGCTGGCGCAGGCCTCGCGCGCCAAGATCCAGACCGGCGGCGGGGTGCGATCGCGCGCCCATGTGCAGACCCTGCTCGATCAGGGCGTCTCCGCCGTCGTGGTCGGCTCTGCCGCTGTGAAAGACCCCAGGGAGGTGCGTGGCTGGCTGCGCGACTTCGGCAAGGAACGCATCACGCTGGCGCTGGACGTTTTACCCACCAGGGACGGTGATTTCGACGCCGCCCTGCACGGCTGGACCGAAGGGTCGGGGATTTCGCTGTGGAAGGTGCTCGACGAATATCCGGTCGGCGTCGCGCAGCGCATCCTCGTCACCGACGTGTCGCGCGACGGCATGCTGATGGGGCCGAATATGGACCTGATGCGCGCCCTGAGACAAAAACGCCCGGACCTCGACATTCAGGCGTCAGGCGGCGTGCGCTCGGTCGAAGACCTCTATGATCTCAAGGCGCTGGGCGTACACGGCGCCATTGTGGGTAAGGCCATCTATGAGGGCCTGATTGATTTGAAGGCCGCGCTGAACGTGGGATAGTTTTTTAGTCGGGCTTTTTAGCCCAAAACCGCTTCACACTTTTGGGAAAGCCCTCATATGTTAGCCAGACGCATCATCCCCTGTCTCGACGTCAAGGACGGCAAGGTCGTCAAGGGCGTGCAGTTTGTTGGCCACGAAGTGCTGGGCGACGCCGTCGATATGGCGCTGCGCTACCGCGACGAAGGCGCCGATGAACTGGTGCTGTATGACATCACCGCCTCTGCCGAAGGGCGCACGGTGGATTACAACTGGGTGCGCGACATTGCCCGCGCGCTCGACATCCCCTTCTGCGTGGCGGGCGGCATCCGTTCGGCGGAGCAAGCCGTGAAGTGCCTCAATTCCGGGGCCGACAAGGTGTCGATCAATTCGCCTGCGCTGGAACGCCCGGACCTGATCAACGAACTGGCCGAAATGGCCGGGTCGCAGTGCGTGGTGGTGGGCATCGATTCGCGCGAGCTCGCGCTGCCCCTCCCGAAAAGTGGGAACCGGTTTTCGGATACAGAGGGGCAACCGCCTTTAAATAGCGATTATTACGTTCATCAGTATTCCGGCGATCCGGACAAGATCCGCGCCGCGGGTCGTCGCACGCTCGACTGGGTGGTCGAGGCGGCCGAACGCGGGGCGGGTGAAATCGTGCTCAACTGCATGAATCAGGACGGCGTGCGCAAGGGGTACGATATTCGGCAACTCAGGCTGGTGCGCGACCTGATCGACATTCCGCTGGTGGCCTCCGGCGGGGCCGGCGCACCGGAACACTTTACCGAGGTCTTCGATCAGGCCGACGTGTCGGGCGCTCTGGCCGCCAGCGTCTTCCACAAAAAGATCATCCATATCCCTGACCTCAAACGCGACCTGCAAAAGGCGGGAATCGCGGTTAGGATATAGTTCGCGCCCGTCCAATCGCAGATTGGGCGGAAATAGAGCGAAAAAATCTCGCAGGGCCGCCCCAAGAGATTTTTTCTCAATCTGATAAAACGTGAAAAAGTATCGAGGCACAGCCGAGAGACTTTGTTCACGAGGAAATAATATGCCCGAAGCCCACAAACTCCCCAATCCCCTGACGCTGGCCGATATCGACGCGCTCGATTTCACCAAGGGCGACGGCCTGATCCCCGCCATCGTGCAGGACGCTGACACGCTTCAGGTGCTGATGCTGGGTTATATGGACCGCGCCGCCCTGAGCGAGACCCTGACCGATCGTCAGGTGACCTTCTTCTCGCGGTCAAAAAATGGCCGCTGGCGCAAGGGGGAGACGTCGGGCGATTTCCTCAATCTGGTCAGCGTGACCACCGATTGCGACGAAGATGCCCTGCTGGTGTTGGCCCGTCCCGTCGGGCCGACCTGTCACACCAAAACCACCTCGTGCTTTGGACACGACACCGCGCCCGGCATCGGCTTTATGGGCCATCTGGCCGCCGTGGTGAAGGACCGCGCCAAGGCTCCGCCGGCCGACAGCTACACCGCCCGCCTGATGCAGAAGGGCGTCGCCAAGATCGCGCAGAAGGTCGGCGAAGAAGGGCTTGAAACCGCTCTGGCCGGGCGCTGCGGCGACCTCGACGAACTGCATAACGAGGCTGCCGACCTGCTCTATCACCTGTCGGTGCTGCTGATGGCGCGCGACACAACGCTGGAGGCCGTGCTGGACATCCTGCGCGAGCGCCACGCAGGGCGGTAAGTCCTTTCCGCGTTTTCGGATTCGACAAGTGCCCGCTTGGTGTTAGAACGGGAAGGATAACGCCGATCCGAGCCTGCCCATGCGTCGCCCCGCCTTTGTCCTGTTCCTGTTTGTCCTTGTCGCGCTGGTCAGTGCGCCGGATATAGCGCGCCGTTTCACCGACATCGACGCCGCGTGGCTAGGCTGGGTTCAGGCCTTGTTGATGGCAGCAGGGGTGATCTTTGCCGCCCGCGCCCGTTTGCGCGATGCCGGTAAGCCCGAAGGTTGGCTATGGCAGGCCCTGCTTGTCGTCACGCCCGTCTATGCCCTGTTTGCCTCACCGGTCGCAGGTCTTCTGCCCATACCAAGTCAGCTCAGCACCCTGGCCCTGATCGGGGCCAACGGGCTGGTGTTCGGTGGACTAATCGCTCTGGCCTTGGTGCCGTCGGCTCACCCCGCAACATCCGCTACGACCCGCCGATCAGACTCCGATGGCGGCTTTGTCCCGGCGACGGACACGTCCTCCGCTCCGTCTTCCGGCAAGGGCACACACGATTCGTCCAGCGACAACGGCTCTGCCGACTCATCAAGCAGTGATGGCGGCGGGGACGGCGGCGGCGGCGGCGGCGGGGATTAATAGATCGGACAGGCCTTCCACTCATAGGGCACGGCCATCAGCGAGCGGCCGCGCCATTCGATGCGATAGCCACGACCTTCGGCCGGGCGGTCGGACATATCTTCGCAGCGGCTCATGCTGACATAGCCCAGCACCTGCTGCCCCTTACGCTCGGCGGAATACTTGCCATCGGCAAAGCGCACCTTGGCCGTGTCGTAATCCTGCCAGACGCGCTCACCGTCGCGCACCTGACGCTTCAGCACCACCACGTCCAGCGCCTTGTGGTCGAAGGCGCGCATATAGCCGATGACCTCTTCGAAGCAGATACCGGGCAGAAGCTGCGCCGTGTCCGGGCACGAACTGCGCGCCATGGCCACCGGACGCGCCTCGCCATAGGCTTCGAAAATGTCGCGCGGCGTCGGCGCAGGTGGCGCGCCGCAGTCGCTCAAGGCCTCTTCGGCGACAAACAGGGCACCGTCGCGGTCGTGCACACGGAAGACAGTGGCCTGAGTCGCCGAACAGCCCGACGGGATGGTCAGCTTGCTGCGCTCGAACCAGCGCTTGTCGGCCTTGAACCCCTTGCTGGCGCGCTTGAGCACCAGTTGTTCGACCGCCTCGTCCTTCAGCACATCACCGGCGCGCACCGCGTATTTCGAGGCAATGAGGTCCAGTTCCTTTTCCTCCGCATGGGCTTGCAGATAGGCGATACCCGTCTGCGCGCAGTAGGTTTTGCGCACCACATCGCTTTCGGCGCAGGCCGGGTCCGGCTGCGCCAGATAGCGCCAGTCACCTTGTGCGCGCAGGGTTTCCGTGCGCGGCCAGGCGTCGCGGCTGGCGCGTACCGGCGCTCCGGCCACGGGCGGATCAACCGGAATGGATGGGCCATCGACGCGCCAGGGGCCGTTCGGCTGACGCGGACCGCCGCCACAGACCACGGTCTGACGCTCCTGCGCCACCGTCTGCCCGCCACGGGTTTCGACCGTGTAGAACACACCTTCGCCGCGCAGGGCATAGCAGTCGCGCGGCACAAAAACGTCCGAGGTCGGCAGGTCGGCTTCGCGCCAGCGCAGGCCTTCGGGCGTCAGGGTCAGGTCGAACAGGCTGTAATCGCGGCCATAATCGCCGCGCACGGCTTCGCCCGCGGCTGCCGCATAGCGCACACCCAGCACCCGCGCCTGAGTAAGTCCGGAGGCCTTGAGCGTCGCCGCCACGCCGTCAAAACAGGGGCCATTGTCGAAAGACCGCGAGGCTTCGGGGCAGTTGGCCTTTGGCGTCGCCACATAGCGGGCCGCGCCCAAAACCTCATGCACCGTGCCGATTCGCGCCGGCTCCACCAGACGCGGCGTCATCTGCGCCTGCGCCACGGCCGGATACACAATGGCCCCCAAAGCTATACCGGCCACGATCAAACCTGGCTTACGTAAGCGCATGTTCGCCCCCATTTCTGCAATCTGTGATATTTTCGCTGCACGTCCCTGACAGCGTCTTTACCATAACCCACAGGGCAAACAATCGCCATAATTTCCAGCAAATGAGGCACCATAGGAGAAGGTCGGCCACGCGTTCAGTGGTAAGCCTTGCCTCAGAACCTTTTAGTTGCAGTCGTCAACGATTTGCGGCATATTTGTGATGATTTAAGGCACGAGGCATGGGCTTTGCCTGACCTCAGACTCTCGATTTCAAAGTGGCGTAAGGCTGGCCGGGGCAGACCGGTGGGGATTTTCTGGACGCGCATCTCACATGTCGGCGCTGTTTGACATCATCATCGGCTTTATTGCGGCCCTTGTTTCCGCGGCCTTCCTGCATTTCGGTGCCGGTGCGGCGCCGGAACAGCCGAAACCTGCGCCCGTCACCCAGAAACAAGCCGTGCCGGCGGCCACGCCGAGCGCACCGGTCACTCCCGTAAGCGAAACCACCCCGCTCAGCCAGCCGGCCCCGGCGCAGGAGGCCGCCCCTCGGGCCGTGGCCGTCAAAAGCGAACCCGTAAAGTCTGAGGCCAAACGCGATGCGGCAGCGGTGAGTGCGCCCGTCATGCGGGTGAAGGCCGTGCGCTCCGAAGCGCAAACCGCGCTGCCGCCGGTGGCGGCCCCCGCGCCCCCGGCTCCGCCCGCCCTGGCCCTGCCGCCTCTGCCAGCGGTTCCGGCCCTGAGACTGCACGTTGCTGAACTGAGCGCCGAGGATCAGGCCAATATCGCCCGTGAAGTGGAAAAGAGCCTGCGGGCAGGCGCACTGGAAATCGCCGTGCGCGGTGAAGATGCCAGGTGGGTGATCAAGGCGGCAAAGGCCGCCAAAGCGTCGCGTCAGGCACAGGAAGACGCGCTGAGCGGTCCCTGCCCGGACTCGCATGGGGTCCCCGCGACGGGTCAGATTCGCACCATCGTCGCCCAATAGGCCGACAGGGGCGTCGCCGCCGGACCGGACGGGTGGCAGCCTATGGTAAACATCCTCGCCTCTACCCCGCTAAACCATTTGCGTTATCAATGATCTGCGGCTAGCGTTCGCCTCACGGGAGAACCCGGCTTTCCGGTGGTAAAGACCCTGGCGCAGGACAGTATTCTATGAAATCTCGCATTCGTCCCCCTCTGAACCTCTCGTCTTCCGAGACGCGGGGGCGCAAATCCAGACTGCGCCCGCTGTTTGAGGACGATACGCCCGCCGAAGATACGGCCCCAGAGGCAATGCCAGAGGCAATGAATGTCGAGACGGCGAACCTGAGCGCAGATACGGACGATCTCGACATCCCGTCGGCCGCGCACCTGAGCGATGCCCGCGCAGACAGCGAAGCGACGCACGACGTCGTGCCCGAAACCGCGGAGGCCCCGCTTGAGGTCGAGCCCGCGCCGGTGGACGACCTGCTCGACCGGCCGCTGGATTCCCACGCCGTCTCAGAGCCGCAACCGGCCCCGCCGCCCGCCGAAACGGTTGAGGCTCCGCTGCACGCCCCCGTGCCGCCGCCGACCCACACTGAGGCGCCGTCCGCCCTCACCTCGCACCGCAAGGCCGAGCCCGCCACCGCGCCGGTCAGCCCCGTGGAAGTCAAGCCCGACGGCATCATGAAGCTGTCGGGCGGTTCACCCGTGCCCTTCTGGGGCGGGGTGACGGTGATCAGCCTGGGCTGGGCCCTGTGCCTGACGGCCTTTATTCTGGGGGCCGAAACCCAGATCGCCGCTTTTACGCTTCAGCCGTTCCGTGTGGTGATTCTGGGGGCGCTGGCCCTGTTCCCCATCGGTCTGATCGTCGCCACGGCCTTTGCGCTGCGCCATGCCGCCGCCCTGTCGCGCGAAGCCCGCCGCACGGCGGCGCTGGCCGACGCCATGGTTGCCCCCGCCGCCATTGCCGCCACCCAGACGACCGCTCTGGTCGAATCGCTGCGTCAGCAGGTCGAACAGGCGGTGCGCGCCGTGCGCGTGGCGCACAACGACCTCAATGAACTCAGCCTGCGCATGAAGGTCGAAACCGAATCCATGCTGGCCGCCGCCGAACAGGCGCGCCAATCGACGCAGACCATCACCGGGGCCCTGTCGCTTGAGCGGCAGGCGGCGATGGATATGGGCGTGCAACTCGATGAACAGGCGCGCGGCGTTATCGACGCCGTGGACCGTCAGGCGCGCATGGTCGCCGACGCCTCGGATCTGGCGCAGACGCAGTTGCGCGAAGCCGAGGCCGCACTGGCGGCGCGCGCGGCTGACCTTGCCACCGTGGCCGCCGATACGCACAATACAGCGCGCACCGTCGCCGAAGACCTGGATCGTCAGACCCTGCGTCTGGAAACCGCCGGGGCCGGCGTCGCCGATCAGATACGCAGCGTCGAGGAAGGCCTGGGGCAGCAGCGCGCCGGGCTGGTCTCCGCCGCCCTGTCGCTGCGCGCCGATCAGGAAGACTTCGCCGTCCATCTGGAAAACCAGCGCGCGCAACTGTCCGAAGCGCTCAGCGTGACGCGCAACGCCACCATCGAACTGGGCGAAAGCTCGTCGCGCGGCGTCGATATTCTGCGCGATCTGGTGCTGCACGCGCAGGAACAGTTCCGTCAGGTGCTCAATGGCGCCGAAAACGAGCGCACGGCCTTTGAAACGCGTATCCATTCGACCCTGTCCAACATCTCGGTCATGGCCGCCGATGCGCGCGATGAACTGATCAACGAGACCCGCCGCGCGCTGGAGCAGCTGAATATCGCCGCCGAAGACGCCCGCCGCGCGGCCGCCGATGCCGCCCAGACGGCGCAGGTGCGCGTTGATCGCCTCAACGAATCCTTGTTTGAAGCGGGCAAGAAGGCCGATGAGGCGTTCGATGCGCGCTTCAATTCGGCGCGTCGCCTGATTGAGGATTCCGCCACCCTGATCGACGAAGCCGGCCTGACCGCCGCGGACCGCCTCGACAACGCCTTTGGTCACGCGCGTGATGGCATCAAGCAGGTGGAGATGGCGCTGAGCGACCTCACTGCGCGTGCCGACGAACTGCCGCTACAGGCCAAGTCGCGGCTCGAGGAAATCCGCCGCGCGGTCGAAGACGGCCTGCTGGCCATGACCGAGGCGGCGCGCAAGGCGGCGCTGGAAACCGAAAGCGTCGATCAGGCGTTTCAGGAGCGGGTCAAGCGCAATTACGACATGCTGACCGAAGCCGTGCGCCTGATGGGGGTCATTTCGTCCCAGCCCCTGCCCACCGCACCGCCCGCCCCCAACCCCTATGTCGAGCGCTTTGAGCGCCCGCGCGACAGCGCAAGCTCGCGCGCCGCGACGCCCGAGCCGCGCACGCCCGCGCGCCCCGAACGTCCTGAGCGTTCACGCCGTGCGCTCGACCCTCTGGAAGCGCCGCTCGATACGCCGCGCCCGATCTCTGCCACCCCGTCGGCGTCGCGTACCCCCAGCGGCCTGTCGTGGCGCGACCTGCTGAACGGCATGGATGGCCGCGAAAGCAGCCCGCGCGCCGCGCCTGCCCGGCCAGAGCCCGCCCCCGCCCCCGTGGAGCCCGGCGGCCCGGACAATCTCGATGACCTGATGATTGCCGAAGTCGCCTCGATGGGCGTCGATGCGCAGGCCCTGCTCAACCGTTCGCGCCTCGAAGAAATCATCGCCGCCATCGTCGCCGACGATAACGAAGGCGCGCGTCTGGTCCTGCGTCGCATTGCGCCGGCGGCCATCCGCCGCCTCAGCCGCCGCCTGACCACCGACGCCAATCTGCGCGATCAGGCGCAGGAATTTGTCACCTTCTACGACCGGCAGCTCAATATCGCCCTGCTCACCCGTGATCCGCGCGGTGCCCTGACCGAGATACTGGCCACCCCGACGGGGCGCACCTATCTGCTGTTCGACGCCGCCATCAGCGATCTGATCTGATGCAAGTCACCTGTCGCTCCGAAGCCTGGCCCATTGCCGGGCGCTTCACCATTGCCCGCGGCTCCAAGACCGAGGCGCATGTCATCTATGTCGAGGTGACGGACGGCACGTACAGGGGCCACGGTGAAGCGGTCCCCTATGCCCGCTATGGCGAAACGGTCGAAGGCGCGCTGGCCGCGCTTGACGCCGCACGCGCCGCCATCGAAGCGGGGCAAATGCCCGCCCTGACGGGGGCTGCCGCCAATGCGCTCGATTGCGCCCTGTGGGATTTGCGCGCCAAGGCGTCGGGTGTCCCCGCCTGGAAGACGGCGGGTCTGCGTAGTTTCAGTCCGCTTAAGACCGCCTATACGCTGAGCCTTGATACGCCCGAAGCCATGGGGGCGCAGGCCGCCGCCAATGCCCGCCGCCCACTGCTCAAGCTGAAGATCGGCGGGCCGGACGATCTGTCCCGCGTGGAGGCCGTGCGGCGCAATGCGCCCAAGACACGCCTGATCGTCGATGCCAATGAAGGTCTGACGCTCGATAGTCTGAAAGCGCTGGCCCCCGAACTGCAACGCCTCGGCGTCGTGCTGATCGAACAGCCGCTGAAGGCGGGCGAAGACAACGCACTGGAAGGCTATAAATGCCCTGTGCCGCTGTGCGCCGACGAAAGCCTGCACACACGCGCCGAACTGGAGCGCTGCGCGCGCCTCTATGATGCGGTGAACATTAAACTCGACAAGACGGGCGGCCTGACCGAGGCTCTGGCCCTGAAACAGGCGGCTAAGGATAAGGGGCTGATGATCATGGTCGGCTGCATGGTCGCCACCTCGCTCAGCATGGCTCCGGCCATGATCGTGGCGCAGGGGGCGGACTTTGTCGATCTCGACGGGCCGCTGCTGCTGGCCAAAGACCGCGAGCACGGGCTGAAAGTCACCGGTTCGATGCTGGAACCGCCCGAACCGGCGCTGTGGGGGTAGATTGGGAGGTTAAGCTCGATCCTCTTCGCGCAGATACTCATTGACCGCATAACGCAATTCACCGGCGTGCGCCGTCCAGCGTTCGGAGTGAATCGAGGTGTCGCCAATCTCGTCGATCAGGCGGCGGATGTCGGCCGCGTGCTGCCGGTTGCGCTCACCCCCTGCCGGATGCGCCTCCAGATAGCCCAGCAAAGCCGGTTTGAGCTGCTCATAGGTGA
>NZ_JAIWNX010000151.1 GCF_020217185.1 Asticcacaulis sp. | reverse complement strand
CGACGCGCAGCGTATTGTTCACCGTGTCGATCAGGTCGTCGAGCAGGGCCAGAATATTGTCGCGCGTCGGGGCGGTCGAGGTATCGTCGCGGATCAGGTCATCACGAATGGGCATCAGGCGGCCACCGTGTCTTCGGCGACGGCGTTTTCGATACTGCCGGTCAGGTCGCGGTCTTCGGTGACGCGGGCAATATCGCCGATGGACAAGACGCCGACGATACGACGGTTGGCGTCGAGCACGGCGAGGCGGCGGATCTGCTCGGCCTTCATGTGGCGCGCGGCGACCTCGACGTGATCGCTGTCCATGCAATAGACGATGCGATCGGTCATCACTTCGGACACCGGCGCGTCGGGGTTCAGCCCTTCGGCCAGACCCCGCACCACGATGTCGCGGTCAGTGACGGCCCCTTTCAGCCGGTCGTCTTCGCCCACGGGCAGGTAGCCGCAATCGCAATCGCGCATCAGGCGCGCCGCGACGGCCAGCGGGGTATCCGGGCGGATAATCTTGATGTCCCGGCACATGACGTCCTTGATCAGCATAGTCCTCTCCTTTTTGGGTTGAACCGAGAGGATAGGCGTCACCACATAAGGTCTCGCCGTGGCCGCCGCGGGCTGAGCTAAGGTTCGGGCAAAACGCTGATTTAGGGATTTTTGATCTTCATCTGATCTTCAGGCGCGGAGCCAGAAACGCGCAGACGATCAGTTGCAACTGATGGAACAGCATCACCGGCAACAGAACCGGCCCCAGCACGGCGGCCGGAAACAGCGTCCCCGCCATCGGCACGCCTGAGGCCAGCGACTTCTTCGATCCGCAGAACAGCACCACCACGCGGTCTTCGTGGCTGAGGCCCATGCGCCCGGACATCCACCAGGTGCCGCCCATGACCAGCGCCAGAAGCCCGGCACCGATGACGAAGATCAGGCCCAGATCGCTTAAGCCCACCTTCGACCACAGGCCTTCGACCACCGAGGCCGAAAAGGCCGTATAGACGACCAGCAGGATCGACCCGCGATCGACCCGCCCGACCAGCGTCTTGTGCCGGTCGAGATAGCCCTTCAGCCACGGCCGCATCAGGTGCCCGACCACAAAGGGCAGCAGCAGTTGGAGGGCGATGTCGATGATGGAATCGAGCGACACGCCACCGCCCGTCGTCTTCATCAGCAGCGCGACCAGCAGCGGCGTAATCACAATCCCCAGAATATTGGATAGCGAGGCGCTGCACACCGCCGCGGCGACATTGCCGCCCGCTATGGCCGTGAAGGCGATAGACGACTGAACGGTCGAGGGCAGAAGGCAGAGGAACAGCACGCCCGACAGGATCATCGGGTCCATCAGCGGTTTCAGCGCCGTCTGAATGCCCAGCCCCAGCAGCGGAAACACGGCAAAGGTGGTCAGGAACACCACCAGATGCACCTTCCACGCCAACAGCCCGGCGAAGATGGCTTCGCGCGACAGCTTGGCCCCGTGCAGGAAGAACAGCAGCACGATGGCAGCGTCCTTGACCCAGCCGGCGACCACAGCGCTGTCGCCCCGCACCGGCAGGATGGAGGCCAGCCCCACCATGCCCAGCAGGGCCAGGATGTAGGGGTCGAAGGTCTTGATCAGGTTACGCAGCGTAAAGGCGGGAGCATCGGTCATGCCCCCTTGTCGGCGTCTTTGGGCCGATAATCAACCCGGCACGCCCACCTTTTGCGCCGCCAACAGAGGCACGATCAGATCACTGACCGGTGTCGGAATGCCGTGCACGCGCCCTTTGCGCGCGATGACGGCGTTGCGGGCGTCCCATTCGGTTTCGCGTCCGGCGGCGCGGTCATCGTACATCGAATTGGTGTCGTCGGGCGCGGCGGCCATAAAGCGCGCCATCTGTGTGTCAATCAGAGCGTCGGGCAGGTCCGCGCCTTCGGCCCGCCCCACGGCCACGCATTCGCTCAGAATGGCGCGCGCAATCGCGGCAATACCCGGCTGATGGAAGACCTGCATGGTTTGTCCCGTCAGCGCCAGTACGGCACCGCCCGGCGCGTTGACGCACAGCTTTTTCCAGTTTTCGCTCACATAGTCAGGCGTCGGGCGCGCCGTGACGAAGCTGCCCGTAAACAGGCCGCAGAAGGCCTGACCTTCCGGCGTATCGGCGGTCAGCAAGCCCGCCCGCCCCCGCCACTCAGCCACACCCGGTGCCGAGCGTCCTGCCGGAATATCGACCACCACCGGCACCAGCACCGTCCCCGCCGGAACCACCGGCGTGACCCGCTCACGGTGCTCTACGCCATTTTGCAGGATGGCGACGCGGGTCTGCGGTCCGACCGTGGCATCCAGCCACGCCTTTGCCCCTTCGACCTGATGCGCCTTGACGCACAGCAGCACCCAATCGGCGGGCGTGAGCGCCTCTGGCACGGTGACCACGGTTGCCCGGCGGCGCGGTGCCATCTCACCGGCATTGGCGACCTTAAGCTGCGAAAACGCCTGCCGGGCAGCAAACACCACCTGATGACCGGCGTCGATCAGGGCCGCCCCGACGCTCAGACCGACCGCGCCGGGCCCGATGATGACAATGTTCGCCATTTTATTACGTTTCCTTCCCCAAGGTGATTCTATCGCGTCGTGCGTTTTGACGATAACGTAAACCTCTTCTGCGGGGTGTGTGATGACCGACTTTGCCAAACGTTTCAAGCTGATCAACTACTATCCGCCATTTATCGGGGCGGGCATCCGCGTCGTGCGCACCGATGCCGATTTCACCGAGATCGAGGTGCAGATGAAGCTGCGCTGGTGGAACCGCAATGTGGTCGGCACGCAGTTCGGCGGCTCGCTGTACATGATGTGCGACCCGTTCTTTATGGCCATCCTGATGACGCATCTGGGGCGCGGTTACATCGTCTGGGACAAGGCGGCGCGCATCGACTTCCTCAAACCCGGCCGCGGGCGGGTCACGGCCATTTTCCGCATTGCCCCGGAAGAGATCGCGCGCCTCCGCACAGAGGCCGACCGCCAGCCCAAGCTGGAGCCGGAATTTGAGGTCGATGTGGTGGACGACGCCGGCGTGGTGGTGGCGCGCGTGCACAAGACGCTGTATGTGAGGAAAAAGCCTCCGAAATAGCCGCACGAGTGATGAATGGTCTGGTTCGCCAGCGACAATACCGCCCCCATGCACCCCGCCGTTCTGGCCGCCCTCGGCGCCGCCAATGCAGGCCACGCGGCCTCTTACGGCGCGGATGACATCACGGCGCGCCTCAATACCCGCCTGCGCGAGGTGTTTGGCAATCCGCACCTCAGGGCCTTCCCGACCTTCAACGGATCGGCGACCAATGGCGTGGCGCTGGCCTCTGTCATGCGGCCGTTTGAGGCGACGATCGCCACGCGCGACGCCCATATCCAGAACGACGAATGCGGCCTGCCGGAGTTTTTCACCGGGGCCAAGATCCTGATTGCGCCGGACGTGCTGGGCAAGCTGACGCCCGAAGGGATCGAGGCCATCGTCGCCCTGTCGCAGGATCACGCCCCGCACGCCGCGCGCCCCAAGGTGATCAGCCTGACGCAATCAACCGAGATCGGCACGGTCTATAGCGTCGAAGAGTTGCGCGCCCTGCGGGCCGTGGCCGACCGGCACGGTCTGCTGATCCATATGGACGGGGCGCGGCTGGCCAATGGGGTGGCGGCCTTGGGCGTATCGCCGGGCGAGGCCGTGACCGGCGTGGATATTCTGTCGTTTGGCGGCACCAAGGCGGGCGCGGCCCTGGCCGAAGCGGTGGTGATTTTGAACCCCGCCCTGATCCGCGACTTCGAATACTGGCACAAGCGCATGGGGCAGTTGCCGTCCAAGATGCGCTTCGTGTCGGCGCAGTTGCTGGCCTTGATCGAAGACGATTTGTGGCTAACCCTGGCAAGGCACGCCAATGGCATGGCGCGGCGTCTGGCCGAAGGGCTGAGCGCGCTTGAGGGGGTATCACTGGTCTATCCGCAGGCGGCCAATGCCCTGTTTGTCACCCTGCCCCCGGCGCTGGCGGAGGCGTTGCAGGCCTCCGGGCACCGCTTCTATCCGTGGTCTCTGGCGGGGGAGCATGTCTATCGGCTGGTATGCAGCTTCGCCACGACTGAGGACGAGGTCACGGCGTTTCTGACGGATTGCCAGACACATCTCCCCGGCCGCTGAGACCTTATCATGTCCAAAACCACCGCTGCCACCGCCGCCCTGCAAAAGGCCGGGATCGCCTTTGATCTCCACCCCTATGCCTACGAACCGGACGCGCCGCGCGTCGGCCTGCAGGCCGCCGAAGCCCTGGGCGTCGATCCGTCGCAGACCTTCAAGACCCTGATGGCCGAGGTCGATGGCAAGGGCGTCTGCGTCGTCGTGCCGTCGGACGGCGAAGTGTCGATGAAGAAGCTGGCGGCGCATTTCAAGGGCAAGTCGGCGCAGATGATGAAGGTACCGGAGGCCGAAAAGGTCACGGGCTTCAAGGTCGGTGGCATCTCCCCCTTCGGTCAGCGCAAAGCCCATCCGACCGCCATAGACGAGACGGCGCAGCTTTATGACCGCATCTATATCAATGCCGGTCAACGCGGCCTGCTGCTGTCGATTTCACCCGACGACGCCGCGCATGTCCTGAATGCCGGATATGTGGATGTAATGGCGGAATAGCACAACCCGTGATAGTGTCCCTGCGATCTATCAGGAGGCACATATGGCGGACGGTAATCCCTTCTTCGATCCCTTCGGATTGTGGCGATTCGCGCCGCACACCCTGACGCAGGACATATTGCGCGGCTGGTCGCTGATCAGCATTACCGAGAACAATTCGTCAGCGCCCGACACCGAAAGACGCATTGTCGAACAGGAAAGCTATGGCCGCCAGATCGGTAAGCTGAGCGCGGCGGTACTCTGTCTGATCGACGACCTGCCCGCCGATCAGCGCGATAAGGAGGCCTATAAGGAGTTGAGGGACCTCGTTAAGCGCATAAATGCGCTGAAGGCCGGGAGCGCCTCCCAACGGCTAGACCGCTGGAAGGACGATCTGACACGGCTGAAAACCCTCAATCCGGCGGAATATGAGCGGCAAATCCGCGAGCTGAAGGCGCTGCTTGGCTAAACAGACTGGCCTGCGTGGGTGGCGGCGATCACGTCGCCGTCTTACCGACCGTCATGCCCTTTTGCACCGCCGGACGCGCACCGACCTTATCGAACCACGCCCGGATATGCGGCGAGTCGGCAAGCAGGGCCTCCTGCTGATAGAAGGTGCGCAGCGTATTGATCCACGGATAGATGGCCATATCGGCGATGGTGTAGTCGTCCCCCGCCACATAGGCGTGCTTCGAGAGCTGCGTTTCCAGCACACCCAGCAGGCGTTTGGCTTCGTTGGTATAGCGGTTCAGCGCATAGGGCACCTTTTCCGGCGCAAAAACCGCAAAATGCCCCAGCTGACCGAACATCGGCCCCAGCCCGCCCATCTGCCAGTTCAGCCATTCCAGCACCTTGTAACGCGCTTCGCCCGACGTCGGCAGGAATTTACCTGTCTTTTCAGCCAGATAGACGAGGATCGCGCCGGTTTCAAAGACGCTGATGCCCGTCTCTTCATCGACAATGGCCGGGATCTTATTGTTGGGGGAGATTTTCAGAAAGTCCGGATGGAACTGCTCATCGGCGCCGATATTGACCGGCCTCACCTTATACGGCAGGCCCATTTCTTCGAGGGCGATGGAGGCCTTGAAGCCGTTGGGCGTGGTCCAGGTGTGCAGAACGATCATGGTCTTTTCCCTTAATAGGTCTAAAGCGCTTTCCGAAAAGTGGGACGCACTTTTCGGATAAAAAAGCGCGTTCAACCAAAAATTTAGAGCGCTATTTCGATTCAGTCTGAACGAAATACGCTCTAATATGCCGAAAACATGGGAATGAAACCGCAAACGTCAAGGTTACGGTTTCACGACCATCAACCAGAAAACCACCACAATCGCCGGAAAGGCCAGCGCCCCAAGGCTCACCCACCAGCGCTCATAGGTCCAGTAGAGCGGCGGCAGGGGCTCACCCGATGCATAGGCGACGTTCGCCAGATCGCGCATCCGTATCTGCATCCACACCACCGGCAACCAGCAGGCCCCGGCAAAGAGATACAGCATCAATCCCCCCAGCACCCAGCCACCAAACAGCTCCAGTCCTCCCAGATGCACCAGCCACAGACCGCTCAGAAGCTGCACGATGACGGCGGGTGTGGTGAACAGCCAGTCGGCTATGACCACATGCCGCGAGGCAAAGGCGATGCCCGCCACCTCTTTGCGACGATTGGCCATGAACATGAAAAAGGCCGTGCCTATGCCGGTGCCGAACAGGATGGTCGAGGAGACCACATGCACCCACTTCACCCACAGATAGAGCATTGATCCCCCACGTCTTCGCGCCTAGACTCCCTGTCATAGAGGCAGGGGATCGAATGGACAAGTCAGCGAAAACACCGCGCTCCTCCCCTGAGATCAGGGGGGACGCTCATACCCTGTGGCTGGTCTATGATGGCGACTGCGTGCTTTGCCGCTCCGGTGCGCCGCACGCGCTGGCTCTATCCGCTGCTGCGGGCAGGGCGTAACCTCAGCCTCAGACTGGCCGGAAAGACGCAGATATGAGCCCCACCTTCGCCGCCATCTTTGCCGAACAGTGGGAGGCCCTGCCCCCGGCGCTCAAGGCCCACTACGCCAACCGCCCGTTTACGCGCGATCATGTGATCGTCGAAGGGACGCTGGATATCGAGATGCACCCGCTGCTGCGGCGCTTCTCATGGCTGATCAAGGCGACGGGCATGTTGACGCCCTATGAGGGCAAGGCCGTGCCGGTAAGCGTGCATTTCCGCTCCGAACCCGACAGCGACGCCTTTGTGTTTGAGCGCATCTTCCGTTTCGCCGGGCGCGACCCCGTCACCTTCCGCTCGCGCATGGTGTCGAAACGCCCGCACCACGTGACGGAATACATGGCCACCGGCATAGGCTGGCAGGCCCATTACGATTATCACGAGGGGCGCGTGCGGTTGCGACACGCCGGCTATGTCTGGCGATTGTTCGGCCTCGACATGCCTCTGCCGATCAGCGGTCTGGCCGGACGCGGCGATGCGTGGGAAGAGGCCACGGGCGACGAGCGTTTCCGCATGTATATGGAGCTGCGCCACCCGTGGCTCGGTAAGCTCTACAGCTATGGCGGGGCCTTTCGCGTGACGGAGATGCGTCTTGACGGGTAAGGTGTTGATCCTGGGCGGCTATGGCAATTTCGGCAAGCGCATTGCTGCGGGCCTGATCCGTCGTGACGTGCCGGTGATCATCGCCGGGCGCGACGCCGGTAAGGCCGAAGCCTGTGCCCGCTCGATGGGGGCGCAATGGGCGGCCTTTGACCTCCATAGCGGTTTGTCCGAAGCCCTGCGCACGCATAAGCCCAGCGTCGTGGTACACACCGCCGGGCCGTATCAGAACGCCGACTATGGCGTGGCCGAAGCCTGCATCGCAGCGGGAGTACACTATGTCGATCTGTCCGACGCGCGTGATTTCGTGGTCGGCTTTGACCGGCTGGACGCCGCAGCCAGGGCGGCGGGCGTTGTGGCCATCAGCGGCGCTTCGACCGTGCCGTGCCTGTCTTCGGCCGTACTGGACCATTTCCGCGACCGCTTTGCGACGCTGGAGGCGCTCGATTTCGGTATCTGCCCCGGTCAGGGGGCCGAGCGCGGGCTGGCGACCACGGCGGCCATACTGTCCTATGTGGGTCGGCCGCTGAAACCCTTTGCCGGGCATCCGAAGGCCTATGGCTGGCAAGGCCTGCGGCGGCACGTCTTCCCGCATCTGGGGCCGCGCCTGATGGGCGATTGCGATATTCCCGATCTTGACCTGCTGCCCGCCGCCTATGGCCTACGCTCGATCCGTTTCGGCGCCGGGCTGGAGCTGGGTTTCATACACCTCGGTCTGTGGGCCCTGTCGTGGGGCGTGCGCTGGAAGCTGCTGCCTTTTCCGTTGGCGAAACTGGCCAAGCCCCTGCTGAAGGCGGCTGACCTGTTCGATCCGCTGGGCTCCGACGATGGCGGCATGTTTATGGTCCTGTCGGGCACAGGACTGGACGGGCAGGCGCTGCGCCTCGACTGGCACATCATTGCGCGCAGTGGTGACGGGCCGCACATCCCCTCGGTCCCGGCCATCCTGCTGGCCGAACGTCTGGCCAAGGGGGGAGGAGTGGATTTGGGCCCTGCCCCCGGCGCGCGCTCCAGCCTTGGCCAGATAAGCCTCTCCGACTATCTGGCGGCGCTGGAGCGCTTTGATATAGAGGTTTACAACCCGCCGCGCAGGTAATCCGTCTTGCCCAGTTCGACGCCGTAATGGCGCAGGATGGCGTAGGCGGTCGTCACGTGGAAGAACAGGTTGGGGATGACGAAACCCACCACATAGCTATAGCCCGTAAAGGGGATTTCGCGGCCCGGCAGTTTCAGAACCACGTCGCGGCTTTCGGCGCCGTCGAACAAGGCCGGATCGACGGATTCGATATAGGCAATGGTCTTGGCCAGACGGTCTTTCAACTCGGCAAAGCTCGTTTCCGTGTCGGCCATGGAGGGGATCTCCGTGCCGGTCAGGCGCGCCACAGCCCCCTTGGCCGTATCAGACACCGACTGTATCTGACGGCGCAGCGGGTGCATGTCGAGCGCCAGACGCGCTTCGATGACCACCGACGGGTCGATCTTTTTCGCTTCGGCAAAGGCCTCGGCCTTGCTGAGGATATGGGTCAGGTTCTTCATCGCGTTGATGAGAACGGGCACGGTCATCGAATAGATGGAAACAGGCGGTATCTGGGTCATGGACAGTCTCTTGTGTGTGCCCGGTGCGGCACTTCACCCCAGATGGGCAGGGACTGATTACAATCAAGGCCGAAGCTGGCATTAATACCAACGGCCGAAGATGCTGACCGCATCCGGCCGTTGAAGACACGAGACTGTCTCATATGTTTCAGTGACATGAGACAGTCTCGAATGGAATACCAAGGGTCATTTTCAATGACCTTGGTATCAGGCGACAGAAATTACCTTCAGCGGCCCCACACGATCGGCCTCGGCCTCGGCGACGAAGGTGCCATCGACCGTGACCCTATACTCCCGCGCGGTGATGGTCGAAACCGACACCCACTCACCCGTCGCCGTTTCCGGCGTCAGGGTCAGGCGCACAAAGCCGTTGCGGTCGGTCGAGGCGGCCAGCACCTCCGCATTCTGATCGGCCAGCACCCTGGCGAGGCTGAAATTGGGCAGCAGGTGATCAAACCACACGGTCGGGCTCGAAATCGCCGTGACGCCCAGTTCCACCGCTACGCGCTCGCCCTTGGCGTCGTGCAGTTCGTTGGCCCAGGCCTGATGGCTGTCGCCCGACAGCACGACGGCGCGCGCCCTGGCGTCGCGGATCAGGCCATAGAGGCGCTCGCGCTCGGCCGGATAGCCGTCCCAGGCGTCGAGATTGAGCGGCAGCGGGTCTTCCGTCTGGCTGAACAGGTCGATCATCGGCCCGATGACGCCGGCCACATTGGGCGGCAGCATCTTCAGCATGGCGGCGATGCGTTCCTCGCCGTACAGCGCCTTGAGGTCCGGACCCTTGACCTTGGCCATCACCACCTGATTGCCGAACACCTGCCAGCGCACGCCATCGGCCACCGAGGCCTTCAGGCCTGTCTGAAGCCACTGACGCTGCGTGGCCCCCAGCAGTTCGCGCGACGGTGCATTCAGTTCGGCACGAAAGGCGGCGTAATCGGCCTTGCCCGCCGAATCGCGCTTGAGATCGGTCTTATAATCAAGCTGCTTGGTGCGCCCCAAGAAGCGCGTCTCGGTCATGAACAGCTCGGCCAGTTGCCCGAAGCGGAACGAGCGGTAGATGGCTTCGGACAGCATACCCGGCTGCGGGTCACGAATGGGCATCCATTCGCGATAAGCCTTCAGCGCGGCGGCCTTGCGCACATCGAAGTCACCTTCGGTATCCGGCTGATGGTTCTCGGCCCCGTGCATCCACGGGTCG
>NZ_JAIWNX010000150.1 GCF_020217185.1 Asticcacaulis sp. | reverse complement strand
TTGCACATTTCGTGGTCATCAAAGACACAAATCCACGCCGCGCGGGCGTGCGCCGCCTGAAGGTCGGCGTCGGCCTTATACTGGGCGTGGCGCGTGCGGTAGTCGGCCAGCGACACGATCTCGTGCGGCGGCTCCGGGATACGGCCCAGCAGCCGCCCATTGCCCATGCCATAGTCGTTCAGGCCCGCACCGTATTCGTAGATATAGTCGCCCAGATGCAGGACGGCATCGACCTCTTTCAGATCGGCAATGGCGCGATAGGCGTTGAAATAGCCGTTGGAAAACAGCGAGCAAGAAGCAACGGCCAGCACGACGCGATCGGTCTGCATCGGCAGGGTCCTGGCCTGACCGACGGGTGAGGTCACGCCCTGACAGATGAAGCGGTAATAATAGGTCTGCCCCGGCCTGAGCGCCGCCGCATCGACCTTGACCGTATAGTCGCGCCCGGCGTCAGTGACCAGACGACCAGTGCCGGTCAGCGTGCGGAAATCGGCCTGTTCGGCGATCTGCCACACGACTTCGGTGGCGGCCTCAAGACCCGACACCCGCGTCCACAGGATCAGGCGGTCGCTCAACGGGTCGCCCGCCGCCACGCCGTGCGCAAAGTGCGCGCCCTTGATCGGCGCCTGACCGGACCCGGATACGGCCGGAGCCGCCCCCATCAGACCGAAGGCCATCAGCGCCTTGCGGCGGCTTACCTTATACGTCGCGCTCATCTGTGCCGTCCCCTGCCGTTCGTACAGGACCGGCCATAAGCCGCTTCGGTGACAGGGTTATTGCGCCTGCATGACAGTTTTGTTCACAGACTTATGCACAGGGTGGGTGCCTCTGGATTTATACGCCTCCGACTGGCAGGCGCAGGGAGCCCAGTGTGTGAGCTTCAAAAGTAGCGCGTGTTTTAAGCACCGCGTCGCCCCCCTCCGCCTCGCAAGCTCGGGACCTCCCCACGGCAAAGCCGCAGGGAGGAGAGACGTCAGTAATTGATGCGCAGCGTTACGCCGACCATTCGCGGTTCACCGGCGATGAAGGTGGCGATACCGAGGTTGTCTCCCGTATTGCCCGCATCCTTGATATAGGCTTCATCGGTGACGTTATCGGCGAAGACTTCGACCGACCACGGGGCGTTCAGCGGCGCGTAGCCCAGACGCAGGTTCAGCAGGCCATAGGCGTCCTGCTTTTCGTCCTGTTTCGTGTCGGCCACCGGGCGCAGGCCTGCCACCGCCGGCTGGTACTTCGGCAGGTCGTTATTGTCGTCAAAGGCGACGTCCGACTGCCAGATGTAGGTCGGGGTGAACCAGAAGCGGGCGTTTTGCGTGCTGAACTTGAAGCGCCCGCCCAGCGACAGGCTGTGGTCGGGATTCAGGCGGAAGCGGTTGCCTTCATACAGGCCATTGCCGAAGCGGGCGTGGCTGTAGGCATAGGTGACAAACAGGTCAGCCCCCGGCGTCAGTCGGTAATAGGCCTGAGTCTCCAGACCGTAGGCGTCGGCTTCCCCCGCGCTGACTGTGATCAGGCCGCCGGTCGCGGTCGAAACCTGCGTCTGGAAGTTCTCGTACCTATAGCCATAGACCGCCGTATCCCAGCTCAGGCGACCGTCCAGCAGGCGCGTCTTCACACCCAGTTCAAGGCTATCGACGGTTTCGGCATCGGCATAGGTGAATTTCGGCGCGGCCAGCGGCGTGCTGCCCGAATCGCCGCTGAGCACCTTGGGCTGGCGGCCGCGCGCCGCCGAGGCGTAGGCGTTGATTGTATCGCTGAAAGCATAGCGGGCCACCAGACGGTAGGTGACACCGTCGTCCGAGAAGCTCTGATCGACGCGGTTGCCATTGCCCGGCGTCGGCTGCTTGAAGATACCGACCGGCGGCATACCGGCGACGACGGCCTGCACGACCAGCGGCGTTACCTGCGCTGTCCAGGCGTTGATCTGCGCCTGCGACGGTGCGGTGCCCGTCGCGGTGACGTATTGCGTGACCAGTTGCGTTACCTGCGCCTGCACATTGGCGGTAATCACCGGCGTCAGGCTGGAGGCCGCCGCCAGAGCCGAGGGGTTTTCCACCGAGGCGGCATAGCCCGACACCTTGTCGTCCTCAGTGTAGCGCACACCCGCGCTCAGTTCGAGCTTGGGCGTGACGCGCCAGGTGAGGTCGGCATAGGCGTCCACCGACTCGGTCTTACCGAAATTCGTCGAAGACTCGCGATGGTTAGTCAGCACATAGGGCGACAACACGCCGAAAGCGGCCGTGGCGGTCGCGTCCAGCACAGCGGGCGATTGCGGCGTCGGGCGCGCCAGAGCGTTCGCGAGGAACAGACCGGCCAGACGCTCATTGATCTGCATCGGCACGGCGGTCGAGGCCTCTTCCTTGAAATAGCTCAGGCCCGCAAACCACGAAACGGCCCCGCCCGCATCGTAGTTGAGGCGCAGTTCCTGAGACCACTGCTTGCCCTTGGCGTCTTCGGCGATGGCCAGCAGCGGCAGCGACATGCCGTCGGCGTCAAACACTTCCGAAGCCGAGAAGCGGCGATAGGCGCTGATCGACGACAGGCGATAGGCGTCCGACAGACGCCATTCGCCCAGAAGCGTGGTGCCGGTCACGGTGCGCTCCAGCCCCAGATCGCGGTTCTTGAACCCCGCGCCATTGGCCAAAGCCGCGCCGGAGGTCGGCGACAGGTCGCCGATCACGGCCCCCGTCTTCGGATCGGTGGGGGTAAAGGTGCCCGACTTGAAGCCCGTGCCCGGCGTCGAATCCTTCTGATAGTTGGTGATCAGGTCGAAACGCAGGGTATCGGTCGGACGCCAGGCTGCGGTAAGGCGCAGGGCATCGCTGCCCAGACCGTTGAAGTCGTCGCCGCCCAGAAGGTTTTCGGTATAGCCGTCGCGGTGCTTGGCACGGCCCGACAGGCGCACGGCCAGAGTTTCGCTGAGCGGCACGTTCACCATGGCATCGACCATACGGTAATTATAGTCACCGACGCTGATCGCCGCCTTGCCATCCAGCACGGGTTTGGCCTTGGCCTGAATGATATTGACGGCCCCGATCAGAGCGCCGCGCCCGAACAGGGTCGATTGCGGGCCCTTGGCCACTTCGACGCGGTCGAGATCGAACAGCTCGACATAGGCGCCGCGCGAGCGCGAGATCGACACACCGTCCTGAAACACCGAAACGCGCGCTTCGCCGGTCGCCGCGCCCGAATCGGAGGTGATGCCGCGCATCACGAAGCCGGGGTTGTTCGGCGATTGATCCTGCACCTCAAAGCCCGGCACGAACAGCGACAGCTCGGCGAAGTCGGTGACACCGACATCGGTCAGGAAGGACGCACTGAGGCCCGTCACCGCCGCCGGGACGTTGAGCAGCTTCTGCTCGCGCTTTTGCAGCGTCACCACGATTTCCGGCACACCGGCCTCATCCGACCCGGTGACGGTCTGGGTTTGAGCCAGAGCCGGTGCCGCCAGCATCAGGGCGACAACGGAAACGGAGGCAAGGCGCAGGACGGACATGGACGGCTTCCTTTGGCAGGAGGATGAGACAGAACATCCATCGCTTAACCAAAGCTTATGACAGTAGGGTTGCAGCCGTCACAATTACGCCCACATCCTGCAGATTGCTGCGCCCTGTCACGTAAAAGCGACAATTCCGGGCGAAACTATGAACCTGTGCCTCAACGAGTCGTATTAGATACTGTCGTTATTTTTTCGCGTCCCCCTCTTGTCAGTCGAAACCGTAACTCTTATAGTTACGCTTATCGCAGATCATTCTCTTAAAGGAGCCCGCCATGCGTCACGTCTTCAAATCGACCCTTATCGCCGCCGCCCTGTTCGCCGGCTCGCTGACCCCGGCCTTCGCCGCCCCGGAAACCTACGCCCTCGAAGCGACCCACACCGAAGTCGTCTTCTCGTGGACGCACTTTGGCTTCTCGAAGCCGACCGCCAAGTTCATGAACGCCGTCGGCACGCTGGTGCTGGACGAAGCCGCTCCGGCCAATTCGTCGGTCGAAGTCAGCTTCGCCATCGACGGCCTGAACACCGGCGTCGCCGCGCTGGACGAGCACCTGAAGAAGCCGGACTTCTTTGATGCCGCCAAATACCCGACCGCGACCTTCAAATCGACCAAGGTCGATGTGACCGGTAAGGACACGGCCAATGTCACCGGCAACCTGACCATCCACGGCGTCACCAAGCCCGTCACCCTGGCCGTCAAGCTGAACAAGATCGGCGCCAATATGAAGGGCGTGAAGACCGCAGGCTTCAGCGCCACGGGCCAGATCAAGCGTTCGGACTTCGGCATGGGCGCCTATGTCCCGGCGGTGAGCGACGAAATCGACCTCGTCATCACGGCCGAAGCCAACAAGAAGTAAGACCGGTTTACGGTTCGTTTTTTCCGGGGGTGCGGTCACGGCCGCGCCCCTTTTTTATTCAGGTGTTCCCATGACGTCGCAACATCCCCTGCCCACCCTCTATATTCCGCATGGCGGCGGCCCGTGCTTCTTTATGGAGTGGAACCCGCCGCATCTGTGGGACCGCATGGGCGACTATCTGCGCGACATCCCCCGTCAGGTGGGGCAGCGCCCGAAGGCAATACTGGTCATCTCGGCGCACTGGATGACCGAACGCTTCACGGTGCAGACCAAGGCGAAGCCGGGCATGTTGTTCGACTATTACGGCTTTCCCGACCATACCTACCGGCTGAATTACCCCGCCCCCGGCTCGCCCGAGCTGGCCGAACGGGTGATTGCGCTGGCGGCAGAGGCCGGTATCCCCGTCGATCGCGATGCGAAGCGCGACTACGACCACGGCGTGTTCGTGCCCTTCCTGCTGATGTACCCTGAGGCCGACATTCCGGTGGTGCAGCTTTCGATCAAGAGCAACTGGGACCCTCAGCAGCATATCGCGCTGGGCAAGGCGCTGGCCCCGCTGCGCGACGAAGGCGTGCTGATCGTGGCGTCGGGCATGAGCTTCCACGACCTCAAGGCCCTGATCCGCCTGAGTCTGGCCCATGAGCCGGTCAATGGCTCCCATTATTTTAATGACTGGCTGAACGACACGCTGACGGCCCACACCGGTGAGGCCCGCGAAGCCCTGCTGCGCGACTGGTCAAAGGGCGCAGGCGCGCGCATCGCCCACCCGCACGAAGACCATCTGGTGCCGCTGTTTGTCGCCGCCGGAGCCGCCAGCGACGCGAAGGCGGTGCGGACCTATGACGAGACTCTGCGCCCCATGAACACAGCGGTCAGCGGCTTTCAGTTCGGCTAAGGTTGGGGCGAGCTTGGCAGCTTTTATACGATACGCGTCAGTTTCGCCACTTCCGGGTTTGCGTGTGGGCGGCCATACTCTCCCTGTTAACGGAGGTGTCGCATGTACGATCTTTATATCGCCAACAAGAACTATTCCTCGTGGTCGCTGCGCCCGTGGGTGCTGCTGAAAACGCTGGGGATTCCGTTTACGGAACACCTGCACTATTTCTCGACCCCCATCGGTGAGAATGTGCAGTTTAAAGCCTTTTCGCCGTCATCTCTGGTGCCCGCCCTGCACGATCAGGGCCTGACTATCTGGGATTCGCTGGCCATAGCCGAGTATGTTTATGAGGCGCATCCGGCCGTGTGGCCTGCGGATCGTGAGGCGCGCGCCTTTGCCCGTTCGGCAGCGGCGGAGATGCATTCCGGCTTTTCCGTCTTGCGCACCATCTGCACCATGACCTGCGGACTGCGGGTAAAACTGCACACAATCAGCCCGGCGCTTCAGCGCAATATCGACCGTCTGGATGCGCTGTTCAGCGAAGGGCTAAGCCGCTTTGGCGGGCCGTTTCTGGCGGGCGACACCTTCACGGCGGTGGATGCCTTTTACTGCCCCGTGGCCTTCCGCGTGCAGACCTATGGCTTAAGGCTGAGCCCGCCCGCGCAGGCCTATATCGAGCGCCTGCTGGCCCTGCCCGCCATGCAGGACTGGTACGCGGCAGCGCTGGCCGAGACGGCGCGCGAACCGGAGCACGAGGCCGAGGTGACGGCGGCCGGCATCATCGTGGCCGACTATCGCGCGGTATAAAAAGAAATTGGCGGGAGGCTATCCGGACCTCCCGCCGCGGCAGGAAAACCTGCCGTTACACGCCGCAGCAAAAACGACGCATAAGGCGCTTCACGGTCTGAGCGAAACCGTGCAGTCCGGAGGAATGGGGCGGAATATAGATTTCGGCGAAGGTGGCCGCGCGCTTAAGCGGCGCAGGCAGGGCACGGCTGTCGGGAGACGACAGAGGCGCCATAAACGGATCGGGGGTACGCATACTGAAGACGCCTGACTAAAGGTTACACATGGTATGCCATACATAGCGTACCGTACAAATCAGAGTAATGCCGTTCTCTTAATGTGCGATTAATGCGCGGAAAGGTTGAGGCGCGCGAGGTCAGTGAACGGACGAGGCAGACCCTTTTTTCAGCTCATCCTCCAGCCATTCCATATCGTCGTCGCTGAGGCCGAAATGGTGCCCCGCCTCGTGGATCAGGATATGGGCGACCAGATCGCCCAAAGGCACGCCGGTTTCGGCCCATTCATCGAGGATCGGGCGGCGGAACAGGTGGATCATCGGCGGCAGGTCGCCTGTGAAGGTCTCGGTTTCCGCCGGGCGGCCCGTATGGAGGCCGGTCAGTTCAAACGGGTCTTCGATGCCCAGATCGGCCAGCAGGTCTTCGGCGGGGAAGTCCTCAACGATCAGCACCACGTCGCGCAGATACCCGGCAAAGGGCTCCGGCAGCTTGCTCAGCGTGTCTCTGGCCACGGCTTCGATATCGTCCAGCGACGGCGGGGGGCCAAACGCGGTCTGGCTCATTCGGCGTCCGGGCGATCAACGGCGTTTTCCGGATAGACCTCGACCGGCTTTTCGCCGTCCCACACCACCCAGTACTGCCCCAGCCGCCGCTTCCGCTCAATGGCTTCGGAGACGGCGGATTGCAGAGCCAGGAAAGCCTGTTCTGATTTTAGCCTGAATTCAGACGCCTCGGTCAATCGCCTGCTCCATGAGCTGCTCGTACAAATCGTTGCTGAATACCGTAACCCTGTCTGCGGTTTGCTCGAAAATGCGCTTCGGCATATCTGAGGTATTCAGATAGACCCGGCATTCGCTGACAGCTTGTCTGTAAGCGAACATCAGATTGTGCAGACTACGCGGGAAACGGCGTTCGATGTCAACCGTCGGGATAAAATGGCCGCCGTGCGCCACACGCTCAGCCACACGCTGTTTGGAAACCTCTACAGTCGGAAGCGCGAAGTAATAAAGCTCAACCGCCCAGCCATCGGCCTTCAAGCGTTCGATCAGCCTCAGATAGGTTTTGCCGGACAGCGTCGTCTCAAAGGCAAAATCCTCACGCGCAACAATCCGCGCCTCCATTTCTGTCAGGAACAGCCGTGCCGCCGCGGCGGCCTGCTGCTCCGGATGGAAGGGCGACAGACCCGACGCGATCAGGTCGGCATTGATGAAATGTGCCACCCCCACCGCAGGCAGGTACTTCAACGCAAATGTGGTTTTCCCTGCGCCATTCGGTCCGGCGATGATCAGACATCTGGGCATAGTCTTGTTCTCACGGACTCCCAATCGGAAATCGTGAGATTTGAGACGAATAGCAGGAGCCTAGCGCCGCAGGTACGCGAGGTACCTGCAAGCGACGGCGACGCACTCGTCGGCCAAAGACCGCGATTTCCTAAGCTTCGATGTCTTCCGGCAGACCGACCACATGGAAGCCCGCATCGACGTGCACCACTTCGCCGGTGGTAGAGAGGCCAAGGTCGGAGGCCAGCCACAGGGCCGCCCCGGCGACGCCTTCCATAGAGGTTTCTTCTTTCAGCAGCGAGAACTGACCCGACTTGGCGTGCAGCGAACGCCCACCGGAGATACCGGCCAGGCTGAGGGTGCGCATGGCGCCCGCCGAAATGGCGTTGACGCGGATCTTTTTCGGGCCAAGATCGCGGGCGATATAGCGCGTCGAGGCCTCAAGCGCCGCCTTGGCCACGCCCATGGTGTTGTAGTTCGGAATGACGCGCTCAGAACCCAGATAGCTCAGCGTCACCAGCGAGCCGCCGTTCGGCATCAACTCAGCCGCGCGGCGCGACACATCGACGAAGGAGAAGGCCGATACATTCATGGCCAGCAGGAAGCCTTCGCGGGTGGTGTTTTCGACGAACGAGCCTTGCAGTTCGTTCTTGTTGGCGAAGGCCACCGAGTGGATCACAAAGTCGATTTCGCCGTAAATCTCTTTGAGTTTGGCAAAGGCCGCATCCATCGACGCGTCGTCGGTGACGTCGCATTCGATCAGGTGCTTGACGCCGATGGATTCGGCCAGCGGCCCGACGCGGCGCAGCAGGCTTTCACCCATATAGGAGAAGGCCATGTCCGCGCCCTGCGCCGCCAGTTGCGAGGCGATGCCCCAGGCGATGGACTTGTCATTGGCAACGCCCATGACCAGGCCCTTCTTGCCCTTCATCAGCTCGCCCTTGGGGAATTTCCAGCCGTCTTCAGCCATATGTCTAATCCTATGAATACACCCTCCCCGCTACACAGGGAGGGATGTGAATTACAAATCCGCCTGCGACAGGATGATCGAACCGTTGGTGCCGCCAAAGCCGAACGAGTTCGACATCACGGTTTCCAGCGCGCCGTCGCGGCGCTCCCTCAGGATCGGCATACCGTCAAAGGCCGGGTCGAGTTCCTCGATATGCGCGCTCTTGGCCGCAAAGCCATGCTGCATCATCAGCAGGCAGTAGATCACTTCCTGTGCCCCAGCCGCACCCAGCGAATGGCCCGTCAGCGACTTGGTCGAAGAGATCAGCGGAGACGCTTCGCCAAAGACGTTACGCACCGCGCCCATTTCGCGCTCATCGCCCACCGGCGTCGAGGTGCCGTGCGGGTTGAGATAGTCGATCTTGCGGCCACCGGCCTGACGCAGGGCCTCACGCATACAGCGCTCTGCCCCCTCACCTGACGGGGCCACCATGTCGTAGCCGTCCGAATTGGCGCAGTAACCGACGATTTCAGCCAGAATATTGGCCCCGCGTGCCTTGGCCCGCTCATAATCTTCGAGCACGACCGCGCCCGCGCCCCCGGCGATGACGAAGCCGTCGCGGTTCTTGTCATAGGCGCGCGATGCGACCGGTGGCGTGTCGTTGAAGTTCGAGGACATGGCGCCCATGGCGTCGAACAGGTTGGACAGGGTCCAGTCCAATTCTTCGGTACCGCCGGCGAACATCACGTCCTGACGGCCCAGCATGATCTGCTCGGCCGCCGCCCCGATGCAGTGCACCGAGGTGGCGCAGGCCGAAGAGATCGAATAGTTGATGCCGCGAATCTTGAACCAGGTGGCCAGCACCGCCGAAGGGCCCGACGACATGGCCTTGGGCACCGCGAAGGGCCCGATGCGCTTGGGCGACTTCTTTTCGCGCGTCGTGTCAGCGGCTTCGACGATGGTGCGCGTCGAAGGGCCGCCCGCGCCGAAGATGATGCCCGTGCGCTCGTTGGAAATATCGCTCTCTTCCAGACCGGCCGACTTTATGGCCTGCTCCAGCGAGACTTGCCCATAGGCCAGACCGTCCGACAGGAAGCGCGCCGCGCGGCGATCGACCAGAGGCGTCCAGTCGCCGATGGTCGGTTTGGCGTGCACCTGACACTTGAAGCCCAGCTCGGCATATTCCGGCGCGGCGACGATGCCCGATTTGGCGTCACGCAGCGAGGCCGCAACCTCGTCTGCGCCCGTGCCGATGGATGAGACGATACCGAGACCGGTGATAACAACTCTACGCATAGTTCGCTTCCCTGTAGTCGAGGGGGTGCTTTTGATCAGACCAGATCCTTGGCGTCGAACAGGCCGACGCGCAGGCCCGACGCCGAATAGATCGGCTTGTCGTCAGCCAGCACCACGCCTTCGCCGATGCCCATGATCAGCTTGCCCGTCATGACCCGCTTCATATCTATCTTATAGGTCACCTTTTTGACGGACGGCGTGACCTGACCGGTAAATTTGACGT
>NZ_JAIWNX010000149.1 GCF_020217185.1 Asticcacaulis sp. | reverse complement strand
CGCCGACGCCCAGCGCGCGGCCGCGGCCCGGATTGCCCGACCAGCCGAGGAAGAAACCGACCAACTGCCACATGGCGTCAAGGCCCAGGCAGCCCGGCATGACCGGATCGCCGATAAAGTGGCAGGCGAAGAACCACAGGTCGGGATTGATGTCGAGTTCGGCTTCGATATAGCCCTTGTTGAAGGCCCCGCCGTCCTGCGTGATCTGCGTGATACGATCCATCATCAGCATCGGCGGCGCCGGCAGCTGGGCATTGCCCGGACCGTACATTTCCCCGCGCGAACAGGCCAGAAGGGCTTCATAATCGAAAGACGAAGGACGGTCGCTCATTGGGGCTCCGGATAGAATCTCACACACATATAGCTGTTACGCGGCGCTTAATGGCGCGTTCGTAACAGGCTGTAAAGATGCGTTACACGCATAGAGGCCGCGGCTCAATGGCTTTTGTTGTGAAATTTGGCCAGCGAAGGCGTACTAACGCACGCCCTGCGGGGTGCCCAGCCGCGTAAAGGGGTCCGGGCGTTTGCACGCCGCCCCTTCCTGTGCCCCCCACAGACGGTCCTGCGGGGCCCAGCCATCGACATTGCCGACCGAGACCTTGCAATAGCCCTTCTTGCACTTGTCGAGCGCGGCCAGAGCGCGCGGATTGAGTCGCGCCTTGACCTTGGCGGTGGGTTTGGCGGCGCTCAGCAGGTCGATCTTCTGCGTGCCCATCGACACGACACTGCGCTGCGACTTCAGCATCGAGCGGCTGACCCAGGCAATGCCGCCATCCGGATCGCAGATCATGCGCCATTCGCGGGTTTCAGAAATGATCTGCACCGGCAGGTTCTTCTGGCGATAGGTCCACAGGACCTTGTTTTCCTTGGTCGGGCCGGAGCGGGCATAGACTTCGTTGGAGCGCAATGAGGCCCAACGCGGCACCGGCTGCTTTGAGGGCGTGTTGAACGACTCTTCCTCAGCAGACCCGGCCTGCGCGGTGGGCGCAACGCCGCCGCAAACCATCCCCAGCGACAGGGCCAAAACAGCCGCCCTCGCCCACCCCGACTTGACGCGGGGGCACGGCCTATGGTGTGGTGATTTCACTGAAAAAAACAGGCTGAACAGGGTCGGCATCGGCAAAAGCAGACGGTTAAGGGGGCGTGGAAAGGTCTTCGACACTGGGCTTGCAATGCTTCAGATTTGGTTAACCAGACCCTAAAAAACAGTCCTGAACGAAAATGCCGTCAAAGGGTCAACGCATACCATGAACAAGAAATTGAAAGTCGTTATGACCGTGAAACTACCCGACGGGGTGGAAACGCGGTTCCGCGAACTGTTCAACACCACGCTCTGGCTCACCAAGGACCCGATGCCGCGCGACAAGATGATCGAGGCGGCGCAGACCGCCGAAGTCCTCGTCTCTTCGATCAATGACCGCATCGACGCCGACTTTATCGACGCCTGCGGCGAACAGCTTAAGATGATCGCCAATTTCGGCGTCGGCTATGACCATATCGACGTCGCCAGAGCCGTCGAAAAGGGCATCATCGTCACCAATACGCCGGGCGTGCTGACCGAAGACACGGCCGAAATGACCATGGGCCTGATCATCGCCGTGGCGCGCCGTTTCGTCGAAGGGGCTGAAACCGTGCAGCGCGGTGAATTTTCCGCCTGGTCGCCGACCTTCATGATGGGCCGCCGCATCTATGGCAAGCGGCTGGGGATCGTCGGCATGGGCCGTATCGGGCAGGCGCTGGCGCGTCGCGCGCGTGCCTTCGGGATGCAGGTGCACTATCACAACCGCAAACCGGTGTCGCAGCGCATTTCGGATGAGCTTGAGGCCACCTACTGGGACGATCTGGACCAGATGCTGTCGCGCATGGACGTGGTGTCGATCAATGCGCCGGGTGGTCCCAACACCTTCCACCTGCTCGATGCCGAGCGACTGGCGAAGCTTCAGCCACACGCCATCCTCGTCAACACGGCGCGCGGGCAGATCGTCGATGAAGAGGCGCTGGCGCACCTCTTGCGCGGCAACAAGATCGCCGGCGTCGGGCTTGACGTCTATGAGCGCCTGCCCGGCATCAATCCGGAACTGTTCGGCCTGCCCAATGCGGTACTGCTGCCGCATATGGCGTCTTCGACCATCGAAGCGCGCACCGATATGGGCGACCGGGTGATCCTCAACATCAAGACGCTTCAGGACGGCCACCGCCCACCCGATCGCGTCATCCCGGCGATGCTATAAGTTACTCATGAAAACGTTTTGGCCTGCGGCCAAATACGTTTTTCAGGGTTCGGATATGAGAAAAAGACCCTCGGGGCGGCCCGTCGGGTCTTTTTCGCTTTTTATCCCCCTCTCCCCGTGCACGGGGAGAGGGCCGGGCGGAAGGGCATGAAACGGCAAGTCCCCTGAAAATGCGTCGAAAAAAGTTTTTCACAGGTTTCCGAAAAATGCCCCTTGCAAAGGCCGCGGGCTTTTGTCTATAAGGCGCACCTCTTCGGCGGACACGCCGGTGGATAACAGAAACGAGCGGGTGTAGCTCAGCGGTAGAGCGCCACCTTGCCAAGGTGGATGTCGAGAGTTCGATCCTCTTCACCCGCTCCAATCTGTTTTACAAAGCACAAAAGGCCGGATCGCTGATCCGGCCTTTTGTGCTTTGATACCCCCAACCCTTTACCGCTTATCCCCAGCCACCGGATTGACAGTGTCTGTCATTCGCAGGAGGCTCGCGGGCAGAAAAGGGGGCCTCTCATGACATCGGCAAACACACGTCAGCTTCAGTTCGCTATCGCTTTTGGCGTCCTGTCTTTTATAACCGTGGCGCTGGGGGCGCTGACAATGCAACAGGCGGGGCTGAGCGCCGGGCTGTGGCTGCGTAACCCGGTGGCGTGGCTGATTGGCGGGGGGCTCTGCTTCGGTTTAAGTCGTGTGCGACTGCCGCTATTGCCGCAGCTTGTCGTGGCTCTGGTCCTTCTGGGCCTCTGTTTTGTCTTTCCGGGACAAGACGGCGTTCACCGCTGGCTGGCCTTCGGTCCCGTTCAGCTCAATGCCGCCGCCCTGATCCTGCCTCTGGTGCTGACAGCCACCCGACCGGACAGGCCGTCGCCGCTGTGGCTGATCGGTCTGGGCCTGATCGCCGCCTGTCTGGCGTGGCAGCCCGACCGTTCGCAGCTTCTGGCCTTTGGTGTCGCTGCGCTGGTCCTGATCGCGCAGACCTATGGCCCGCGCGCCCTGCTGTGGGCGGCGCCGGTCGCCGCTCTGGCCCTTGGTCTGTGCCTGTGGCGGGCCGATCCGCTACAGCCCGTAGCGCACGTCGAAGGCGTGATCCATATGGCCGCCGCGCAGTCACCGCTTCTGGCCATCGGCTTGAGCGCCGCTCTGGCCCTCACCGCCTTGAGCCCCCTGTGGCTGTGGCCCGACGCAAGCCGCCGCCCGCAGGCCTTCGCGCTGAGCCTCTATTTTGCCCTCAGCGCCGTGGCCTGGCTTTACGGAGCCTATCCCGTACCGCTGGCCGGATACGGCCTCAGCTTCGTCCTCGGCTGGTGGCTGGGGGTTGCCGGGCTTTTTGCAAAATCACCCACCCAATCCGCTTAAAGCCCGCTTGCGCCGCCCCTTAAAACGGGTACGTTTGTTGCAGCCGCTAAGTCCGGTAAAGACCGTCTTGGGCGCATTGTGTGCCGAAACGGGTCAGGTGGGAGTTTGTGCGCGCGATGCTTCTGGAAAGCGAAGCCGATCTGATCGTGGTTTTGGGGGTTCTGGCGGTGTTGCTGCTGGGTGCAGCCATCGTCGCGGGCCTGATTGCCATCATCAAAACCTCACAGGTGCGTCAGTTTCAGGACCTGCTGTTCAAGGCCGAGCGCAAGATAGATCAGCTTGAGCGGCGCATGTTCAATGTGCTCAACGCCGTGCCGGTGGCTCTGGTCGAAACCGATGCCACAGGCAAGTTCATCTTCGCCAACAAGACGGCGCATCAGCTTCTGGGGCGCAAGGATAACGAGCTGATAGGCTTACGCTTTCACTCGGCCACCTGGGGCATCACCTATCCCGACGGCCGCGTCATTCCGCCCGACCTGCTGCCCATTGCGCGCACCCTGCGCGGTCAGACGGTGAAGGGCTTTCAGCACCTGATCGTCAATCACGGCAGCCGCACCAAGGTGCTGGTCTCCGTCACCTCCATGCCGATCATGAACACCAATGGCGAGGTGATCGGTTCGACCACGGCGCTGGTCGAGATCGAAACCCAGACCGGCGAAGGCGTGGGCGATATTTCCGGCGTGTGGCGCGGCCACTGGTTTACGGCCGCACCTGTGCCCTTCTGGGGGCTGGATCAGAACGGGACGGTGCTCGACCTCAATCCGCGCGTAGGCAGCCTCCTCGATACGCCGCGCGATCAGGCGATGAACGCCAACTGGGCCAAGGTGTTTGTCGCCGATGCCGATTTCCAGAAGGCCGTCGATTTCCTCGCCGACCTGACGCCCGAAGATCAGGGGAGCCGTCCGGCCTCCATCAACCTGTCGCTGAAAGACGTGCGCGGTCAGGCGCATCCGGTCATCCTCACCGCCTGGATCGTGCATACGCAGGACGGCGAAGCGCAGGGCATTACGGTGGCCGCCATCCCTACCACCCAGACCCTGACGGTCAGCGAGGCACCAGCCTTGGCCGCACCCGTGGCCCCGGCCCTGTCCGACGAGGCGCAACAGGCGCTGGAAGACCTGCAAAAGGCCGAGCTGGCGCGCGCCGCTCTGGGCGTTGGCGTGTGGTCCTACGACCCGGTGTCGGACTCGATTGTCGAAGACGAAGGGATGCGCCGCCTGATCGGGCGCGAATTTGACGGCGGCCCAACGCGCATCACCGCCGAAGACCAGTTGCGCGCCAACGAGGTGTTCGGTGAGCTGATGTCGGGGCAAAGCGACACGCTCGATCTCGACCTGACCATTCCACAGCCGGATGGCACGCTGCGTTACGTCTCATTGAAAGGACGGGCGCAGAGGGTCGATGGCCGCCGCGAGCTGTTCGGCGTGGCCATTGATGTGACGCACGCCAAGGCGGCCACAGCCTCCCTGCCTGCCTCCAACCCTGAGCCTGCATCTGAGCCTGTGGTTATCGAAGATACGGCAAAGATCGAGGCGCTGGAGGCCGATCTGGCGGCGCTCGACACGGCCCGCGGCGAGGCCGAGGCCGAACGCGACGCCCTGCGCGCCGAATTGGAGGCGCTGAAAGACGCGGCTGCCAAGTCTGAAACCGCGGAGCCCGGCGAAAATCCGGAGCTGGAGGCCCTGCGCGCCGAGCTGGAAGCGCTGAAAGCCGAACCCAAGTCGGAACCGGAAGAGAGCCCACTGAGCGTGGCGCTCGAAGCCTCTCTGGCCGAAATCGAAACGCTGAAGGCGCGCGCCGCTGAGTTGACGGCGCTGGAAAGCGAGCTGGAAACCCTGCGGCAGGACTATGCAACTCTGGCGCAAACCGCCGCCGCCGAAGCGCAGCCCGATACGCGCGACGCCGACATCGAGGCGCTGAAGGCCGAGATCGCTGAATTGCAGGGCCTCAAGGCGCTGGAAGGCGAACTGAGCGCGCTGAAGGACGAAAAGGCCGAGCTGGAGGCCGAATTTGCCGCGCTTCAGGCCGCGCCTGTGCCGGAAGCCAAGCCGGAGCGTCATCTGAGCGACATCGCCGGTGATCTCAGCCCCCTGCACCGTCAGTGGAAAAGCGATGGCACGCTGACGCGCCTTTCGACCGGCTGGCAGGCCCTGACCGGTTGCGGCGCGCCGGAATTCTTTGGCGAAGGCTGGCTCGACAGCCTGCATCCGGACGATCAGGACCGCATCCACGCCGAACTGGCCGTGCATCTGGCGCAAAAGACGGCCGGCGATTTGTCCTATCGCGTCAAAACGCCCGACGGCTTTGCGCCGCTGCTGGAGCGCCTGAGCCCGGTGGTGACGGACGGACAGTTCGAAGGGCTTTTGGGGGTGGCGTTTGACCTGTCGGCGCACCTGCCACCGCCGCCACCGCCTGTCGTCGAAGCCGGGCCGGACCGTCTGGAATTCCTGACGATGAAGGCGCGCACCGGGCAGCTTGAGCTGGAGATCGCGCAGCTTCAGCTCGCCAAACTAGAGTTAGAGCGTCAGGCCGAACGTCTGGATACGGCTCTGGCCCTGTCGCAACGCTATGAAACGGTCGGGCGTCTGGCCGGAGATGTCGCGGCCGACTTCTCGCAGATGCTGAACGTTATGAACGCCGCGCTCGACATGATCGGGCGTCAGGCCGACAGCCCGGACCTGCGCCGCCTGTCCGAAGCCGCTCTGGCGGCCGGCAAGCGCGGTGAGCGCCTGACGCGGCAATTGCTGGCCTTTACCACCGAGGCCAAAGAGAAGGCGTAAGTCGGCGCTGTCTGCTATAAAACCGTCGCAAAAACGGCCTATGGGCGGAGGTCTCAACCGTTACGCAGGATCGTTCATGACCGACAGCGCACCGCTTACCTTTGGCTGGGAAGAATGGGTCGGGCTCCCTGATCTGGCCCTGCCGGCCATCAAGGCCAAGGTCGATACCGGGGCGCGCACCTCGGCCCTGCACGCGGTGGATATCGAGGTGTTTGGCACGCCGGAGCGCCCGCGCGTGCGCTTCGTGGTCAATCCCGTGCCGGGCCGTTACGATATCGAGGTGGCCTGTTCCGCCGACCTCAAGGATCAACGCGAAATCACCTCGTCCAATGGCGAGACGGAGTGGCGCTACGTCATCGAAACCCATATTTCGATCGACGGCGTCAACCACCCGATCGAGGTATCGCTGACCAACCGCGCCAATATGGCCTATCGTATGCTGATCGGGCGTCAGGCGCTGGAAAGCCTCGGCGCGCTGGTCGATCCGACGGCGGGGCAGCGCCTGCCGGTCCTGTCCTATGATGTCTATAGCCGCGCCGATGCGCCAAAAGCGGTGAAGCGCCCATTACGTCTGGCCGTGCTGACGCAGGATGCCGGCAACTATTCGATCCGCGCCCTGATCAGGGCGGCGCAGAACCGCGATCACGTCATCGAGGCCATCGAAACCTCGCGCTGCTATATGAACATCAATGTGACGCGCCCCGAAGTGCATTATGACGGTAAGCCGCTGCCGCAGTTCGACGCCATCATCCCGCGCATCGGCGTGCCGATGACCAGCTATGGCCTGGCCGTCGTACGACAGTTTGAGACGACGGGCGCCTATTGCCTCAACCGGTCTTCGGCCATCTCCGCTTCGCGCGACAAGCTGCACGCGCTTCAGGTACTGGCGCGCAAGGGCATCCCCATGCCGGTGACGGCCTTTGCCAAATCGCCAAAGGACACCGACTTTGTGGTGCAACTGGTCGGCGGCGCGCCGCTGGTCATCAAGCTGACCAAGGGGGCGCAGGGGCGCGGCGTGGTGCTGGCCGACACGCATCTGGCCGCCGCCTCGGTCATTTCCGCCTTCCGCGACCTCGATGCCGAACTGCTGACGCAGGAATTTATCCGCGAGGCCGACGGCGAAGACCTGCGCTGCCTCGTCATCGGTTCAAAGGTCGTGGCGGCCATGAAGCGCAAGGCCAAGATCGGCGATTTTCGCGCCAACCTGCATCAGGGCGGCAAGGCTTTGTCGGTCGAAATCACGCCGGAAGAAGCCGACATCGCGGTGAAGGCGGCCCGCGCTCTGGGCCTTCAGGTGGCGGGCGTTGACATTCTGCGCTCGCATTCGGGGCCCAAGGTGCTGGAGGTCAATTCCTCGCCCGGCCTTCAGGGGATCGAAAAGGCCTCCGGCGTCGATGTGGCCGACCTGATCATCCGTCATGTCGAGAGCAAGCTGCGCCCTGTCCAGCACCTGCCGAAACAGAACCCGCGCGCTAAACGCCGGGAATAAAGCGCCTTTCCCTCCGGCCCACTCCATGCCATTTAAGCCCTATGAAGCGCTTTGGCCTGAAGGACGAGGATCTGAAACTGTGGCATCTGGTGACGGCCACGGTGCGTCCGCACGCACTCAGCAAAAAGAAGCCCGCACCGGTCAAGCCGCCCTTCGCCCAGCCGGAGATCGAGACCGTCACCATCAAGGGCCTGCCCGAAGGTCAGAACACCCTCTCCGCCCCGCGTATCGAGCGCCCTCTGCCGCTGGTGCCGTTCAAAATCGGTGAGGCCGTGCGCCCGCAGAGCGGCTTTCGCCTGAGCGAAGCGACCACTTTCACGCCTGACCCGATCGAGCCCAAGCGTAAGCGCCGCATCAGCCGCGAACGCGACCCCATCGAAGCGCGCCTCGACCTGCATGGGCTCAACCAGATTCAGGCCGAACAGCGGCTCAAGGCCTTTGTGCAGCAGGCCTGGGCCAATGACTATCGCGCCGTTCTGGTCATTACGGGCAAGGGTATGGCCGAAAACGGCATATTGAAGCGCAACGCACCGGAATGGCTGTCCGATCCGGCGCTGGCGCATATTGTGGCCGGGATTTCACAGGCCCACGCCCGCCACGGCGGCTCCGGCGCGCTCTACGTGGCGTTAAAGCGGCGTCAGGGCTGAACGACGACGCCCGACTCGTCTTCCAACCGTTTCGGTGCGAATGGGGGTTGCGGCAACTTAGCACTTTTCCGTTTCTGTTTGACACCTGACGCCCAAAACAGAATGGCACCTAAGGGAAGCGTCACATAAAACTCAAACGAACTGGCCAGTCCTTGCGCATATCCCGAAACGGGAAAGCCCAAAAAGAGGGGCTGCCAACTGATAGTATTGTTTATCCAGAAATAGGAAAGCCGGGTGAAGCCTATGGCAACGGAAATGGCCCACAGCCAGCCCAACGGTATGCCTTTGACACTCAAACACACATAGAGGGTGTACAGACTGAATAGCAAAATACCGGAGGAAAGGAACAAAAATAGCAATCTCTCTGAATTAAAACGTTTAAATGAAAAATCGACAGATTTTAAATCATTGCCATTTAAGTAGTTTATTTTAAAATTATTGGCTTTATAATTCGATCCTTGCTTTACGAATTGCACAGTGCTGATCAAAACACTATCAGCCTGCTTATTTAAGAGGGTAATTGTCGTTATTTCCGGCTGACCTGTGGTGTAGGTCGTTTGCCATTGCGCCACGCGAATCAGATCCGGCTTCGCCGGAATATATTTCGCAAAAGTCGGTATGGTCTTGCGATAGTCGGCGGTCATCATGGCCGGAAGACTATGCTGACTTAGACTTTCCCAGTCCTGAGCTTTGACCTGTTTTTGATAGGCAATGGCCTCACGCACGACGGCTGGCGGAGCCGTTCGTTCTACCACATAAAACAAAGGATGATCTGGTCTGTGCACGCTTGGCCAAAAGAGGAGGCCCGCCACGAAGAGAGCGAAAACGGACAGACAGAATGTAGCGGCCAGAAACTTACGCACTTCCCCCTCCGAGAGCGTAATACCCTTATTACCCCATCCAAAGCCAGGAAGGTGACATAGTCAAGCCGAAGTCAATCAGATCAGCCCGTTCTGCTTCGCCAATTCGGCATAAGAGACCTGCGGGCGCGGGCCGTAGTGGCTGATCACCTCGGCGGCGGCGAGCGCCCCCAGACGGCCGCAGGTTTCCAGATGCAGGCCCTGTGTCAGGCCATACATCACCCCTGCCGCGTACTGATCCCCGGCCCCGGTGGTATCCACCACCTCGGCCACCGGATAGACGGGGATGTCGTGCGACAGATCGGCCTTCAGCGCCACCGAGCCGCGTTCGGAACGGGTGACGAAGGCCAGATCGGCCTTGGATTTCAGATAGCGCGCGGCCTTATCGAAATCCTCGGTCTGGAACAGCGACAGAAGCTCGGATTCATTGGCGAAGACGAGGTCGATATGCTGCTCGATAAAGGCCAGCAGGTCGGTGCGCCAGCGATCGACCACGAAGCTGTCCGACAGGGTCATGGCCGTCTTGCGGCCCGCCGAACGGGCGATTTCACAGGCCTTGGCAAAGGCGGCACGACCCGACGGCGTGTCGAACAGATAGCCTTCGAGGTAGGTGATCTGCGACGCCCTGATCAGTTGCGGATCG
>NZ_JAIWNX010000148.1 GCF_020217185.1 Asticcacaulis sp. | reverse complement strand
ACGTCTTCGGGCTGCACCAGAGCGGCGGCCCCCAGAAACGTCGCCATGGTGCGCTGACCGTCTTCGGTGACGTTGATCAGGCAACGCCCCGTATGGGTCGGGTCATCGTGCAGGAAGGGCACATCGAAATGCACGCCGCTCTTTTTCAGGTCGCGGCTGAACACTTCGCCCAGTTCGTCGTGCGCCACCTTGCCGATATAGGCCCCCTTGCCGCCAAACGAGGCAACGCCGGCGATGGTATTGCCCGCCGAGCCGCCGGATTCCTGCGTCAGGTCTTCGCTGGTCTTTTCAGCGCGCGCCACCATCTTGCCATAGAGGTTCAGCGCCCGGTGCTGATCAATCAGCGTCATGCCGCCCTTGGGCAGGCCTTCCGCCACGATAAACGCTTCGCTGGCCGGGGCCAGCACGTCCACAATGGCATTGCCAACGGCGGTGACGTCGTACTCAGAAGACATGCGCGATAATCCGGTTGCTATTTTGGGTGTCTTTGCGCAAAAACCACGCGCGGAGCAAGCGAAAATGAAAAAGTCCCTTCTCATCCTGACACCGAACCCGGCGCACCCCTCGCATCATGGCCGCTGGCCCGCCGTGCTGGAGGCCTATCGCGCCGCCTTCGCAGCATTTGAGGTCGAGGCACAGCCTTGGTCGGAGCCTCTGACGCGGCCCTATGATCTGGTGCTGCCGCTGGTCGCCTGGGGCTATCACAATGCGCCCGATGACTTCCGCCGCGCTCTGGCCCACATCAAGGCCAAGGGCTACCGGATGCACAACCCCGCCGAAATCGTCAGTTGGAACGTCGATAAGGCCTATCTGCGCGATCTGGCCGAAGGTGGCATCCGCATCGTACCGACCCTGTTTGCCGACACCCTGACGTCAGAAACCCTGAGCCGTGCGCGTGCCGATTTCGGACAGGACACGCTGGTGCTGAAACCGCGCATCTCCGCCGGGGCGAAGAAAACCCTCGTCTGGGCAGGGGCCGACGTGCCCGAAGGGGCGCCGGAGGCCGAGGCGATGCTTCAGCCCTTTTTGGGTGCCATTCAGTCGGAAGGCGAATGGTCGCTGATCTTCTTCGGTGGCGATTTCAGCCACGCGGTGCTCAAAACGCCCAAGCCGGGCGATTTCCGTTCACAGCCCGACTATGACGCCCATCTGCGGGTACAGACCCCGCCGGTCGCCGCCGTGGAGCTGGCCTATCAGGCGCTGGAATATGTGGGTCAGACCCTGCTCTATGCGCGCGTCGATATGGTGCGCAATGCCGCCGGTGACTTCTGCCTGATGGAGCTGGAGCTGATCGAGCCCGACCTCTATCTCAAATACGAAGACGCCGCCCCGGCCCGCCTCAGCCACGCGGTCGAGCACGCGCTGGGGATGTGCGGGCATAAGCACTGATTGCGTTGAGACAGCCCTCGTGCTAACTTTGTGCTGACGGAGGCGCCACATGAAAGCCAGTTTGCGCAAGATGGGCAATTCGCAGGGCGTGATCATCCCCAAGGCGGTGATTGCGCAACTGGAGCTGTCGGACAGTGTGGAAATGACCGTCACCGACACGGCCATCATCCTTGAAAAGCCCAAGACCGCCCGCACGGGCTGGGGCGAGGCCAGCCGGGCCCTGGCCGAAGCCGCAGATGACGGGCTGGTCTGGCCGGACGTGGCCAATGCCGATGATGCCGACCTGACATGGTGACGCGCGGCGAGGTGTGGCTGGCGGCGCTTGACCCGACGGTGGGCAGCGAGATTCAGAAAACGCGGCCCTGCGTGATCATCTCTCCGCCGGAAATGCACGATCATCTGCGCACCGTCATGGTCGCCCCGATGACCACGGGCAGCCGCAATGCGCCGTTTCGCATCCCTTTGACGTTTCAGGGTAAAAGCGGCCTGATCCTGTTGGATCAGATTCGCACGCTCGATAAGACGCGACTAATCAAACGGCTGGGGGCCGTGGACAATCCGACACTGATGGCGACCCTGTCCACGCTACAGGAGATTTTTGCGGTCTAACCCACCCCTCGCTTGGGGCATAGGTCTTCGACCAGACAGGCCATGCACTTGGGGTTGCGGGCCGTGCAGGTATAGCGCCCGTGCAGGATCAGCCAGTGGTGCGCCCGCGTCAGCCATTTGCGCGGGATTGAGGCCATCAGTTGCGCCTCTACCTTGTCCGGCGTGGTGGTGCTGTCATCGACCAGCCCCAGCCGGTGCGAGACGCGAAAGACGTGAGTATCGACCGCAATGGCCGGCTCGATATCCAACTCATTGAGCACCACCGAGGCCGTTTTATTGCCCACGCCCGGCAGGCTGAGCAGGTCCGTGCGATTGAGCGGCACCTGACCGTCGAAACGGTTGATCAGGATGCGGCACATCTCCATCACATTCTTCGCCTTGTTGCGATAAAGCCCGATGGAGGAGATCATCTGCATCAGCCGTTCTTCGCCCAGATCGAGCATGGCCTGCGGTGTGTCGGCCAAGGCAAACAGCGGCCCGGTCGCCTTGTTGACCGCCACATCGGTCGTCTGGGCCGACAGGGCGACAGCCACCACCAGTGTAAACGGATTGGAGAAGTTCAGTTCGGTCTTAGGTTCCGGCTTATCGGCTTCAAAGCGCTCGAACAGCTTTTTGACGGCGGCCGCACTACGCATGTGTGGCTTCCGCCGCCATCACATCCTCCCATTTCAGCCATTTCTCAGTGATGGCGGCATTGAGGTCGATACCTTCGGCGCGCGCCATCAGCAGCGTCATGCAGATCAGGTCGGCCATCTCCATCGCCACCTCGTGCCTGGCCGCTGTGGCGTCGCGCCGCGAACGCCCGGTCATGGCCAGATAGGCCTGGGTGAGTTCGCCCATCTCCTCCTGCATTTTCAGCAGGTGCCAGTCGCCGCCCCGGTCGATGCCATAGACGCGCTCATAGCGGTCGGAAATGGCCTGAAGGCGGTCGATAAAGGGCTCAAGTTCGGGAAGGGGCGCGGTCATGGCGCCATTGTGAAATGATTTCAGCGCCCCCGCAAGACACGCCTTGCGACGGAAGCATCCGGCGGGCTAAGCAATTTCCATGACCTCCGTTCTGTTTGTCTGTCTGGGTAATATCTGCCGTTCGCCGCTGGCCGAGGGCCTGTTGCGTCATCACGTCGAACAGGCGGGCTTAAGCGACCGATTTGTCATCGACTCCGCCGGTACCGGCGGCTGGCACACGGGCGAAGGGCCGGACCGGCGCTCCGTCGCCGTGGCGGCGCGTTATGGTGTCGATATTTCCGCCCAGTGCGCGCGTCAGCTTCATCGCGACGACTTTTACCGCTTTGACCTTATCCTTGGCCTCGACCGCGATAATGTGCGCAATATCCGCAAAATCGCCCCGGATGATACCACCGCGACCATCGGTCTTTATCTGGAGGAAGCGCTGGGCCTGACGAAGGATGTGCCAGACCCCTATTACGGCGACACCCGCGATTTCGAGGCCGTCTATCGCCTGTGCGATGAGGCCTCGGCGGCGCTGCTACGCACGTTGACAAAGCCTTCACGTTAACACCAGATAGACGGCTCATTTTACAGGAGTAACCTTGTGGCTGAACTGACAGACCATCGCTTCAATGAACTGATGATTGAACATATTGAGCTCGCTAATGGTCACCTCAAGGAGGCCAATCCTGGGCAGGCCGGGGCGGCCCTGATGCACGCGGCGGCCCGTTTCAATGCTTTCGTGTCGTCCACGCAATTTGTCGGCGGTCGCGTCATGCTGCAAAGCAAGGAAGCGCACATTGACCACTATGTGAAGCTGTATCGCCAGTATCTTGAGGGGCACTACGAAGAGTACGCGCAAAACTTTGCCGAATATGGTCGCCCCAATCTGGGCATCCCCAAATGACCCAGCCCAAACAACTGAATGCCGAAGCGTTTAACGCGCTCACAGCGGAATTCATCCATATTGCTAATGCACAGGCCAAGGCTGTGGATTCCTTTTCCATATCCGAAGGCGCTTTTTTGCACGCCGCCGCCCGTTACAGCGCCTTCATAACCGCTGTGGGTGAACCGAGCGGTGCCGAAATGCTGGCCAAAAAGGAGGAAATGGTCGCCGGGATCAGCGCCCGCTTCCGTGAGTATCTCGACATCCACTATATTGAATATGCGAAAAATTTCGACACCTACATGGCCAAGGTGCCGAGTGAAAAGGACAAGGGATGACCACGCCTGCCGTTTCCAACGACGTCTTCCGTCAGATGGCGGCCGATCATATCGACCTGACCAATAGCCACGCGCACAAAAGCTCGATCGGCGAAGCCGGCGGGGCCCTGCTTCAGGCCGCCACGCGTTACACGGCGTTCACCTGCGCCGCTCAGAGTGCCGACAAGACGCAGTTTCTGGCCGCGCGCAAACTGAATGTCGATCAGTTGACGGCGCAGTTCCGCGAACTGCTGCTCAGCCATTATGATGACTTCGGCGACAATTACGAAACCTATATGAAATAACAAAAGCCCCGGAGTGATCCGGGGCTTTTGCTTACAGAATATAGCGGCTGAGGTCGGCGTCTCCCGCCACCTCGCCCAGACGTTCGCGCACATAATCCGCCGTGATGGTCACGGTCTGGCCCGTCTGATCGGCGGCAGTGAAGCTCAGCTCCTCCATCACCCGCTCGATAATGGTGTGCAGACGCCGCGCGCCGATGTTTTCGACCTTGGCATTGACCTGTGCGGCGGCGGCGGCCATTTCGGCAATCGCCCCGTCTTCAAACGCCAGCGTCACCCCTTCGGTGGCCATCAGCGCCTGATTTTGTTTGATCAGATTGGCTTCGGGTTCCGAGAGGATGCGGCGGAAATCGTCCTGAGTGAGGGCCTTCAGCTCGACCCGGATAGGCAAGCGCCCCTGAAGCTCCGGCAGCAAATCCGACGGCTTGGCCACGTGGAAGGCGCCTGAGGCGATAAACAGGATGTGGTCGGTCTTGACCGGTCCATACTTGGTCGAAACCGTCGTCCCTTCGATCAGCGGCAAGAGATCACGCTGCACGCCTTCGCGCGACACATCGGCCCCGCCGCGCTCCTGACGCGAGGCCACCTTGTCGATCTCATCAAGGAAGACGATGCCTTCCTGTTCGGCCAGGGACAGCGCCTCACGCGACACCGCCTCCTGATCGAGCAGTTTATCCGACTCTTCGGACAGCAGGATCGGCTGGGCCGCCGCTACCGTCAGGCGCACGGTCTTTTGCCGTCCGCCCATGGCCTTTTGCAGCATCTCACCCAGATTGATCTGATTGCCGGGCTGCCCCGGAATCTCGAAAGCCCCGATCGCGCCGCCCGTATCGGCGACAGTGATTTCGACCTCCTTGTCGTCCAGCTCGTTATTGCGCAGGCGCTTGCGGAAGCTGTCGCGCGTGGCAGGCTGTGCCGCCGGTCCGACCAGCGCGTCCAGCAGGCGTTCTTCGGCCTGGGCTTCGGCCTTGGCGCGCACGCCCTGACGGCTCTTGTCCTTGACCATCAGGATGGCCGCTTCGACCAGATCACGCACGATCTGATCGACGTCGCGGCCGACATAGCCGACTTCGGTGAACTTGGTCGCCTCGACCTTGATGAACGGGGCCTGAGCCAGCTTGGCCAGACGGCGCGCGATCTCGGTCTTGCCGACGCCGGTCGGCCCGATCATCAGGATATTCTTCGGCGTGATCTCGTCGCGGATGGCCGCGTCGGTCTGCTTGCGCCGCCAGCGGTTGCGCAGCGCCACGGCCACCGCCTTTTTGGCGTCAGCATGGCCGATAATATGACGGTCGAGTTCGGAGACGATCTCACGCGGTGAAAAGGTGGTCATACGCTCTTTTTCCTAAATTCAGGCGTTCAGTTCCGGCGTGCGCTGCATCAGGACCATGCGGCCGCAGGGCGTCGGGCCGACAGGGACGAAGCCCGCCTTTTCGCTGGCGCGACGGGCGGCGGCGTTGGTCGTTTGGGGGGCCACGCGCACGCACACGGCACCCTTCTTGAACATGCCGTTGCTGAGCTGGGTCAGGACCTGCGTGCCGATCCCCTCACCCAGCAGGGCCGCATCGCCGATAAACAGGTCGATCAGGAAGGTGCCTTTGGGCGACTCCGCATGGCAGGGGGTGCCCGGTTCGTGATCGGGGTGGCACTCATAGCACTGGGTATAGCCCGCCGGCCGACCATTCCAGCTAAAGATCCACGCCGTGGCATTGGCCGCGCCGATATAGGCCAGGGCGTCTTCGACGGCGTCCTCAGCGGTCTGGCCGTCATTGACCCACCACTGGCGCACGTGCGGCGAGGACATCCACAACAGCAGAAGCCCGGCATCGTTATCGGTCAGGGGGCGAAAGGCGATCACGCTTCCAGCTTTTCGAGAGTGACGCTGTGATTGGTATAGACGCAGATATCCCCGGCGATCTGCATGGCCTTGCGCGCGATCACCTCGGCATCGGGCTCATAGTCGAGCAGGGCGCGCGCCGCCGACAGGGCATAGGTGCCGCCCGATCCGATGGCCGCCACCCCATCTTCGGGTTCCAGCACGTCACCGACCCCGGTAATGGTCAGGATATGGTTCCTGTCGCCTACCAGCAGCATGGCCTCAAGGCGGCGCAGATAGCGATCGGTGCGCCAGTCCTTGGCCAGATCGACGCAGGCCCGCGCCAGCTGATCCGGATAGAGTTCCAGCTTGGCCTCCAGACGCTCCAGCAGGGTAAAGGCATCGGCGGTCGCGCCGGCAAAGCCGACGATCACCTTGCCGCCGGCCAGAGTCCTGACCTTCTTCGCGCCACCCTTGACGATGGTGGGGCCCATCGACACCTGACCGTCACCGGCGATGACCGTCTTGCCATTTTTGCGCACGGCGACGATGGTCGTCCCGTGCCAGTTGGGGAAGTTTTTATCCGTCATGACCGTCTAATTGGCGGTTTGCGCGGGGTCTTTCAAGGGGGCCTTTCAAGTCCCGGCGGCGTTTTTGCCGGGACAAGTCGTCCAGCATGGGCACAAGGGCGATCAGACCGAGCCCCAGCGACAGGGGCAACACCGTCACAAAGCCCATGTGGCTGAAGCCAAAAGCCCCCGTAAGCCCGCCCGCCGCAAAGGCCCCCAGAAGCGAGACAAGTAACCGCGCCTTCTTCGGATGAAAGCGCGCCCCGGCGTGGGTGGCGCGCCCGAACAGGAAGCGACCGGCTTCGATGCCGAGGTCGGTGATGATCCCCGTCATGTGGGTGGTGCGGATTTCGGCGTGCGACAGCTTGGTCATCAGGCTGTTCTGCAAGCCCATCAGGTAGCACAAAAGCCCGATGGTCAGGGGCAGGCTGAGGGCAATATCCCCGATCAGCCCCGCAGCCAGCAGGCCAAACAGCAGCAGCAACACCGCCTCAAGCCCCAGCGTCAGGGCAAATTCCGAATGCAGCCGCTTTAACCGCGCCCAGTTGATCAGCAGGCTTGAGGTCACCGCACCTAAAAAGAAACACAGCACATAGGTGAGCGCCAGAACGGCCGGGCCAAACTTCCCCAGCACCATATCGTCGGCAAAGGAGGCCACCATGCCCGACATGTGCGACGTATAGACGCCGACAGCCAGAAAGCCGCCGGCATTGACCGCCCCGGCGACAAAGGCCAGCGTCACCCCCAGCCGCGCATCGCCCGTTTCCGAGCGCCGTTTGCCGCTGATCTGTCTGAGGGCTCGCCGCATCCAATATCCTTTAAATCTATGCGGGATTATAGGCCGACGCCCGTTAACGGTAAACGAACAGATGAGGGCTGGCGGGGCGGCGCGACGCCCTTTATATCTGAGGCCATGTCACTTCCCGATCTCACCGATGACGATCTTGACCGCTATGCCCGGCACATCGTGCTGAAAGAGGTTGGCGGTATGGGGCAACGCCGTCTGAAAGGCGCCAAGGTGCTGATCGTTGGGCTGGGCGGCATCGGGGCCCCGGCGGCGCTTTATCTGGCGGCAGCGGGCATCGGCACGCTGGGCCTGCTCGATGACGACACGGTCAGTCTGTCCAACCTGCAAAGACAGGTCCTGTACGCCACCAATGATGTGGGCGCGCTTAAATCCGAGGTGGCGCAGGCGCGCCTGTCGGCGCTCAATCCGCACGCCGCGCTGAACCTCCATCCGGTGCGCCTGACGCCCGATACTGCGACGGAGATCATCGGCGGCTATGACATTGTGCTGGATGGCTGCGACAATTTCGAGACGCGGCATCTGGTCAACCGCACCTGTATGGCATTGGGCAAGGCGCTGGTGTCCGGTGCACTGGGGCGGTTCAGCGGTCAGGTGGCGGTGTTCAAGGGGACGCCCTGTTATCAATGTCTGGTGCCGGAGATTCCGCCCGACGCCGAAACCTGTGAGCGCATGGGCATTGTCGGCGCTCTTGCCGGGATTATCGGCTCGATGAGCGCGCTGGAGGTGATCAAGCTGATCACCGGCGCGGGCGACCCGCTGATCGGCAAGCTGCTGATCTTCGACGGCCTGTCGATGACCTCGCGCGTCATTACCCTGCCGCCGGAGCCGGGGTGTCCGGTTTGTGGAGGGGGCCATGTTTGAACTGACTACCGACCAACAGTTTCTGCTGCCGTTTCTGGGGCATTTCGCGCTGGTGGCCGGGCTCTATATCTGGCTGACCTGGGAGCGCCAGACGGCGCTGCGCAAGGGCGAGATCAAGCCTGCCGCCTTCGTGAACGCCAATGCCGACCCGGAGCGCTCAAAGCGCGTGGCGCGCAACCTGTCCAATCAGTTTGAACTGCCGGTCTTTGCCCTGTTTGCCGCAGCTATCATCTATCAGTCGGGCCGCATAGAAGCGATAGACATCGCCGCTGCCTGGCTGTTCCTGATCGGGCGGCTCATCCATACGGGTGTGCAGACCCTGACGACGAATGTGCCGCTGCGCGGGCTGGTCTTCCTGATCAACTTTGTCGCCGTGGTCATCCTGATGGGGCGCGTGGCGCAGGGGGTGTTTTTATGAAAGCCGCGCTTATCCTTGCGGGTCTTCTGGCCGCCTCCGGTGCACAGGCGCAAACCGTATCCGGCGAGGACCTGTTTGAGCGCTATTGCGTCAGTTGTCACGAAGTGACGGCGGCCAATGGTCAGGGGCCGTCACTCAAGGGCGTGGTCGGCCGCAAGGTGGCCAGCGTGGCGGGCTTTGCCTATTCCCCGGCCCTCAAGGCCGCCGGCGCGAAGGGCCTGCGCTGGGACGCCGCGCATCTTGATCGGTTCCTCAGCGATCCGTCAAAGCTCTACCCCGGCACCTACATGCCGCAGTCGGTGTCCAAACCCGAAAACCGCGCGGCGATTATTGCGTATTTGAAGGCGCCGTAGATTTGATGCGCGGAATTAGACATTCCCCCCGTTTTACTGTATAGGCCCGCACTCGCTCCCCGCATCTGTGCCTTTTCTGAGAGTCCCCCCGTGGCCTATACGCTCGACCTGTCCGCCAAACCCGCCGCAAGCGCCAAGGTGAATATCACCGGGCTGACGCGCGATGGCCTGATCGCGGCGCTGAAAGAGTCCGGCGTGGTCGAGGAGCGCAAGGCCAAAATGCGCGCCCAGCAGATCTGGCGCTGGGTGCACCATTACGGCTTTACCGATTTCGACAAGATGACCGATATCGGCAAGGATCAGCGCGGGCCGCTGGCCGAAAAATTCACCCTTGCCCGCCCCGAAGTGGTCGAGCGTCAGGTGTCAAAAGACGGCACGCGCAAGTGGCTGATCCGCATGGCGCCGGGTATCGAGGTCGAAACCGTCTATATCCCGGATGTCGGTCGCTCAGGTGCCCTGTGCGTCTCGTCTCAGGTGGGGTGCACGCTCAACTGCTCCTTCTGCCATACGGGGACGCAGCGACTGGTGCGCAACCTGACCGCCGCCGAAATCGTGGCGCAGGTGCAGGTGGCGCGCGACGATCTGGGGGAATGGCCGTCACCCAAGGAAGACCGCCGCCTGTCCAATATCGTCTTCATGGGTATGGGCGAGCCGCTGTACAATCTCGACAATGTCGCCGATGCCATTGACATCATTTCGGACAATGAAGGCATCGCCATTTCGC
>NZ_JAIWNX010000147.1 GCF_020217185.1 Asticcacaulis sp. | reverse complement strand
GCCGCCGCATCACGGTCTCGACCTCTGGCGTGGTGCCGGAGCTGGACGCGCTGGGCAAGCGCACGGCGGCCATGCTGGCCATTTCGCTGCACGCCACCAATGATGAACTGCGCGACGTGCTGGTGCCGATCAACAAGAAGTACCCGCTGAAAGACCTGATGGCGGCCATCCGCGCCTATCCGGACCTGTCGAACGCGCGGCGCGTCACCTTTGAATATGTGATGCTGAAGGGCGTCAATGACAGCCCGGCCGAAGCGCGCGAACTGATCAGGCTGATCAAGGGCATCCCGGCCAAGATCAACCTGATCCCGTTCAATCCGTGGCCGGGCACCGACTATCAGTGTTCGGACTGGCGCACCATCGAAGCCTTTGCGGCCATCCTGAACAAGGCCGGCTATGCCTCGCCCATCCGCACGCCGCGCGGTCGCGATATTCTGGCCGCCTGCGGTCAGTTGAAGTCCGAGAGCGAGAAGGTCCGCGCCAGCGCGCTGCGCAAGGCACAGGTCGAAGGTCTGGCCAGTGATGAGAGCGAAACGCCCCAGAATGAAACGGATGGGGTCGAAACGGAACTGCCTTACGGCTATCTGGCCTCCGGCATGTAAGGGCAGGCCGGTGACCTTATAAAAAACGGTCACATTTTTCGGCCTTGATCTTGCAAGACCCCCGATACAATACTGGCCATCCGCACGGGACGGCGGGCGTAATCGGGGCTTTTGATCGGCATGATACCGGATTTCCTCAATCTCGACTTTCTGGTGCCGGACGTGCTGCGTCCGGAGGTTCAGGCCTTCGCCGCCGGTTTTCCGGTCACCCTACTGCACGCCGGGGCGACCCTGCTGATGCTGTTTATCGGGGCCTTCGTCTATTCGATCCTGACGCCCTACAAAGAAATCCAGCAAATCCGTGACGGCAATTCCGCCGCAGCGGTGGCCTATGGCGGCGTGATCATCGGTCTGGCCGTGCCGCTGGCCGCCTCGATGTCGGCCTCGACCTCGGTGCGCGAAATCCTCATCTGGGGGGGGGCGACCGTCATCCTGCAACTGTTTGTCTTCCGTCTGGTGGACTTCCTGCTGGCCGGTCTGCCGCAACGCATTGACGAGGGCGAAGTGTCGGCCGCCGTGCTGCTGGTGGCGGGTAAGCTGGCCGTCGCCCTGATCCTCGCCGCCGCCGTCGCCGGTTAATCTGAAAGGGGTTTTGAGATGGGCCTCATCCCCGACTGGCTGCTCTACGGTTCGGCGGTGGCCCTGATGGTCATCGTGCCCGGTCGTTGGGCCGACAAATCCCTGTCGCCGCCCGCGCCGCCGCCGCCGCCGCCCGGTGAAGCGGCCCTGTTTGCCACCTACTCACCCTTCTCGACCAACGAGATCATCAGCCTGCCGATCATGAACGATATTGATTATCGCGGCACGGCCTTTTCCGTCTCAAAATCCGGTGAGTGGGTGCTGGCCCGCGAAAGCATCCGCAACTGCCGCTACCCCTTCCTCAATCTGGGGGGCAATCTGGGGGTGCGCATCCGCGTGCAGTACAAGCGCAGCCTCGACAACTACGTGCTGGCCGTCACCGAAAGCGGGGCGCGCCCCCTGCCCTTTGCCGATCCCAAAACCATCAAGCCGGGGATGCGCGGCTTCATGCCGGGCTTTCCGCAGGATCAGGTCGGCGAAGCGACCGGCCGTCTGATCGGGGAAACCAAGCTGAAGACCGGCAAGCGCTTCGAAGCCCCTGAAACCGTGCTGGCCTGGGCCGAAGCCGGGCATACGGCCAATCTGACGGGCAGCCTGAACAAGCTGCTGGGCGGCCCCACCCTCGATGCGCAGTCTCAGGTCATCGGCATCACGCTGAAGACCAAGCCGCGCCGCGGGCGTCTCTATTCCTCGACCCCGGCGACGCTGGCGAAAATCGGTAATACGCCGTCGCGCAGCTATGATTTCGAGCACGAAGACCTGCTGACGCGGCGCAATTACGGCATCGTGTCCGACACCCTGCGCCGGGAGTATCGCGTGGCGCAGGTCGGCTGTATCCAGAGCTAAGGATTTGACCGCAATATTCGGGACGTGACGCACGCGGCCATCCGTGTAAGTCTGCGCGCATGATCCCCGGTGACCTTGTCCCTCTCGAACGCGCGCATATGACCGCTCTGGCCGAAGCCGATCCGGCGCTGGCCCCGCTGTTTGCCGCCGTGGGCGACCTCAATTTTCGCCACCGGGCCGACGGTTTCGAAGGCCTGCTGCGCCTGATCGTCGAGCAGCAATTGTCGGTCAGGGCCGCCGACGCCATCTGGCAGAAGCTGCGCGGCGGCCTTTCAGAGATGAGCCCGGCCCATCTGCTGACCCTGTCGGATGAGGCCCTGCGCGGCCACGGCCTGTCGCGGCCCAAGGTCAGATATGCCCGCATCCTCGCCGAGGCCGTCCACGCCCGCGCGCTCGACTTTGCGACCGTGCGGGGCCTTGAGGCCGAAGCCGCCATCGACCACCTGACGGCGCTGAAAGGCATCGGGCGCTGGACGGCCGAGGTTTATCTGATGTTCTGCGAAGGCCGCCTCGACATCTTCCCGACCGGTGACATCGCGTTGCGCGAGGCCGTCGGCTGGTTAGATGGCCTCGATGCCCGCCCGGACGAGGCCTATTGCCGCGAGCGGGCGCTTCGCTGGGCACCCTACCGCTCGGTGGTGTCGCACGCCCTGTGGGGCTGGTACGGCGCGGTCAAACGCGGTGAGCTTGGGCGCAAGCTGTAGGCTTTATTGCGCCGTATAAATCCTCAACTTGATGGTTTTATCGCCCACACCCGATGGCGTCGTCATCCACACCGCCGCGAACCCTTGCGGTCCCCCGGCGGCATTAAGCGCCTCGCCAGAACTCACACTACCTACGTCAAGTACAGAAGGGCTCTTGGTGCCCGTGCTGTCAAACACCTGAGCGCCCACCTTTTGGGAATCGGCCCAAAGCGTCACAAAGCCACCGCCCTTAAGGCCGGTCACAGCGCGCAGAAGCTTTTGCGTCAGGTTCGTACCCGAATTGACCGCTTCGCCCACCACACTTCCGTTCGCTGAAAAGACCTGCGTACGAACCGTCGAAGCGGACTGGCTTGAGATGCCCGTGCTGAGGTAGGTATCCCAACCCACGACAAACCGTCCATTCTCAAGTGCGGCTATGACGGGCTTGCCTGCCCCCACTTCGGGCGGGTTGACATAAAACGCGGTGGCGCTCGACACACCCGCAGAGGTGAAGAGTTGCGCCTTCAGATTAAGGCCCACGCCATCGCGCTTCTCGTTCGTCTCCGCCACAACGACAAAACTGCCATCGCTGAGGCCTTTGACATCGTAAAGGCCCGTCGTCACGTATGTGGGCAGAGCGCTCAGCATCAGTTCGGACCCAAGCTTAACACCTGCGGCGTTGAATATCTGCCCTTTCAGGTCATTTTTGGAATTGCTGGTACCGTCGTAGAAATACTCACGCCAGGTAATCATGAAGCCGGTGCCGGCGCGAACAGCGATGGGAGCGTTCTGATCCTTGGCCGTGGTGGTATTCACCAGAAATTCGCTACCCGTCTTGTCACCCGCCGCCGTGAAAATCTGCGCTTTGACACTGGTGCCATCCGTATCGCCCAGGGTCCGGCTGGAATCCTGCCACGCAATCACGAAGCCGCCGCCATCCAGCGACACAATAGTGGGAGACCCCTGACTGCCATTGGTTTGGGTATTGGCGCGGCCTTCGACCACAAGGGCTGCACCTGAGGCGTTATAGAGGCTGTAAATGATATTGGAGCCGTCAGCATCATTGGGATTAACCGCCGCCGCCTCGGACCAGGCCACGACATAATTGCCGCCAGCCAGTGCCGCAATCTGGGTCTGACCACGGAACATGTTGGATCGCGTGTTTACCGTGATTTCCGGACCTGGCGCATAGGTGGTGGCCGAGGAGGAGGACGAAGCCGACGACGTAGAGGATGACGAGGATGACGTAGAGGATGACGAGGATGACGTACTTGTTGTGCCACCGCCGGAGGAGGAACCGCCCCCACCGCCGCCTCCACCGCAGCCATAGACCATCAGCGCCGCCAGAGGCGCGACGATCAGCACGAGCGGGCGCAGAATTTTCGAAGAAATGGTCATGGTCTCCCCCCCTAAACAGTTGCTGTCTCGTTACAGGACGGTCCACCTTCTGTCAAATTTGACGGCACGATGACACCGCCAACCGTGACGGGACTTACCCGCGGCTTACACCCTGTCATAGCTGCGCCATATCGCTCTTACGCGCAGCGGGTTCATGCTCAGGCTTCAACCTGAAATAAGACTGGAGACCGAGGAATGGATATCTATAACTACATCAAAAAAGACCACCGCAAGGTCGAGGACCTGATGGAGCAGGTGGTCAATGCCGCCGACGGCGCAACGCGCCTGCGTCTGTTCAACGAGATCAAAAACGAGCTGACCATCCACGCCAAAAGCGAGGAAGAGACCTTCTACAAGGCCGTGCTGGATGCCACGCGCTCAAAGGCCGTCGAGCACAAGATGGAACATGCCAATGAGGAGCATGACGAAATCGAGGCCTTCCTGCAGAAGGTGTCCGGCCTGTCGGCCGACAGCGATCAGTGGCTGCTGCACTTCGGCGAATTGAAACACGCCGTCATGCACCACGTCGAAGAGGAAGAGGGCGAAATCTTCGAAAAGGCCAAGACCTATCTGAGCGCCGATCAGGCCCGTAAGCTGGCCAAGGAGATGGATGCTCTGAAAAAGGACATGATGGCCGGGGCGTAAGGCTCCAACGCTCCATCGTGCAAAACCACCTCCTCTGACATCAGGGGAGGTGGTTTATGTTTGAGGTGCTTAAAGCCCGGCGCCCTTGACCAGATCGGCCACCACCGATGGATCGGCCAGGGTCGAAATATCGCCGAGGTTCGACACATCGCGTTCGGCGATCTTGCGCAGGATGCGGCGCATGATCTTGCCGGAGCGCGTCTTGGGCAGGCCCGGCGCCCACTGGATGACGTCCGGTGAGGCGATGGGGCCGATTTCGCGACGCACCCAGTTGCGCAGTTCGGTCTTCAGCGCTTCGGTCGGTTCGACGCCCTTGGTCAGGGTGACATAGCAATAGATGCCCTGCCCCTTGATGTCGTGCGGGAAGCCGACCACGGCGGCTTCGGCGACGCTGTGGTGCGCCACCAGCGCGCTTTCGACCTCGGCCGTGCCCAGACGGTGGCCGGAAACGTTCAGCACGTCATCGACGCGGCCGGTGATCCAGTAATAGCCGTCCTCGTCGCGGCGCGCGCCATCGCCGGTGAAATATTTGCCGGGATAGGTCGAGAAGTAGGTTTCAATAAAGCGCTGATGGTCGCCAAAGACCGAGCGCATCTGACCCGGCCACGAGTCGCAGATACACAGATTGCCTTCGGTCGCGCCGCTCAGCTCCTTGCCCTCATTATCGACCAGACAGGCCTCAATCCCCGGCAGGGGGTGGGTGGCCGAGCCGGGCTTCAAGGCCGTCGCCCCCGGCACCGGGGTGATCAGGTGGCCACCGGTCTCGGTCTGCCACCAGGTATCGACGATGGGGCAGTTTTCGTTGCCGACCACCCGGTGATACCACAGCCAGGCTTCGGGGTTGATCGGCTCACCCACCGAGCCCAGCAGGCGCAGCGACTTGCGCGAGGTTTTGAGCACCGGTGCATCGCCTTCGCGCATCAGGGCGCGGATGGCCGTCGGCGCGGTGTAGAAGGTCGTTACCTGATGCTTGTCGATCACTTCCCAGAAGCGCGACACGGTGGGGTAGTTGGGCACGCCTTCGAAGATCAGCGAGGTAGCGGCATTGGCCAGCGGCCCATAGACGACGTAGGAATGGCCTGTCACCCAGCCGACATCGGCGGTGCACCAATAGACATCGCCTTCGTGCCAGTCGAACACGGTTTTGAACGTATAGGCCGCCCAGGCGAGGTAGCCGCCCGTGGTGTGCAGCACGCCTTTCGGTTTACCTGTCGAACCGGACGTATAGAGGATGAACAGAGGGTCTTCGGCATTCATCGGCTCGGCCGGGCAGTCGGCGCTTACGCCCTCCAGTTCCGGATCGACGCACAGGTCACGCCCGTCATGGCTCAGCGAGCAGCCATTGCCGGTGACGAAGACGTGCTTCACGCCGGGGCATTGCAGCAGGGCGAGGTCGGTATTGGCCTTGAGCGGCACCGACTTGCCCCCGCGACGCCCTTCGATAGTGGTGACCACATATTCCGACTGACAGTCATTGATACGCCCGGCCAGGCTGTCGGGCGAAAAACCGCCGAACACCACCGAATGCACGGCCCCGATACGCGCGCAAGCCAGCATGAAATAGGCCGCCTCCGGCACCATGGGCATGTAGATGGTGACGCGGTCACCCTTTTTGACGCCATACTTTTTCAGTAGGTTGGCGCGCTTGCCAACCGCCTCGGCCAGTTGGCCATAAGTGACTGTGTAGGAGTCGTTCGGCTCATCGCCTTCAAAAATAAAGGCCACTGTATCGGCCTTGTGCGGCAGATGGCGGTCGATGCAGTTGACCGCGACGTTCAGTTGCCCGTCGTGATACCAGCGGATGCGGAAGTCTTCGCGGTTGAAGGACACGTCCTTGACCTGCGTGAAGGGCTTGATCCAGTCGAGCGCCTCACCCAGTTGCCGCCAGTGGGCCCACGGGTCGGACTTGACCAGATCACGCTGCGCCTGAAGCGCCGCCGCCGTCACGCTGTTTGCGCGCGGATAGGTCGCCGGCACGGGAAAGAGAGTCGTATTGTTCAGCGTTTCAACCGTCATGGCGTCCTCACACATCTTCTTGCTTATCTTGCCGTAGAGATAAGACTGATCCACGGCCCTGTCGAGCCAGCCAACCACAATTTGCACGGCAGGGAAACTTGGCAATAGGTCGTATATTGGTTATGCAATGTGGATCATTTTGTGACCATAAGAGCATTCGTCGAAGCGACGAATGGCTCTTATTTTTTATAACGCCTCATGTTTATCCGAAAAGCGCCTAGTAAAGTGTTTTGGCACTTTTCGGCATGAGGCTGGAAAGACCCCCATGCACCTCGCCTTTTCCACATGGCCGGAAATCGAAGCCCGTCTGAAGACCTCAAAGACGGTGATCATTCCCATCGGCTCCAACGAACAGCACGGCCCGATGGGGCTTTTGGGGACCGACTGGCTGTGCCCGGAAATCATCGCCCATGCGGCGGAAAAGCAAGGCGATATTCTGGTCGCGCCAACCTTCAATATCGGCATGGCGCAGCACCATCTGGGCTTTGCGGGCACCATTTCGCTGCGCCCTTCAACCTTTATGGCGGCCATCGAAGACTGGGTAAAGTCGCTGGGGCGGCATGGGTTTGAGCGCATCTACTTCCTCAATGGCCACGGCGGCAATGTCGCCTCGATCGAAGCGGCCTTTTCGGAAATCTACAGCCAGTGGTCATGGCAGGGCGTGCGTTGTCCCTTCGCGCTGAAACTGTCGAACTGGTGGGACCTGCCGGGCATTTCGCCTCTGTGCGCCCGCCTCTTCCCCAAAGGGCACGGCAGCCACGCCACGCCGTCGGAAATCGCCCTGACCTGGGCCGCTTACCCCGATGCTGTGCGCGACCTGACGATGGACCCGCCGATTGCGCCCACGGGTCCCATCCGCGACGCGCTCGACTACCGCGCACGCTTCACTGACGGCCGCATCGGCGCCGACTCGTCGCTGGCTACGCAGGCGCTGGGGCAGCAGATTCTGGAGGCGGCGGTTCCGGCCCTGCTGAAAGATATTGCGAAATTCGAGGCCGAAGAACGGCCCTGAACCGTCACGCGGGGTGCGCGGAGAGATATTCCGTCAGGCGGTGTTTCAGATATCCAATGGCCTGCGGATGGCTGAGATAGGTGTCAATATCCATAAGTTGCCAGTGCTGACCTTCGTCACCAAAGCGGATGTCGGGTACAGACGCCTCGCACTGCGCCACCATAAACCAGTTCGGCAAACCGCCAGCGGTTGACGGATAGACGCGCTCCCAGACGATAGCCGTTTCCGACAGCTCTATGCCGAACTCTTCATGGGTTTCGCGTAAAGCGCACTGACGCGGCGTCTCATCGCCTTCGCGCCCGCCGCCCGGAAAATCCCACATCGCCGGGAAAGGGATGCCCGGCTTGTCATCACGCAGATAGACCAAAAGCTGCGTGCCAAACAGAATGGCCAGCTTGGTGCCGCCAAAGTTTTCCATATTCCCCTCCCCGAACTTCGAAATCCCACCCGTGCGGCTTATATCATTCGTCGAATACGACAGACGTCAGCCAAGCGTATCACGCATCTCCCTCAGAAACGCCTCCGCATCGAAATATTCAGAGGGGCCGGATTGCTCCCCGTCAATCAGCGCCTGCACCAGCGCCTGACGCTTGGCTTCCCGCTCATTCGTAACCTTAACGGGCGTGGTATCGGGTTCGTCCATTCCGGGGTCCTTCCGTCTAAACCGTCACCACCTCATCGCCGCGGCGTTCGACCGGCCACGGCGTGAGGTGCTCACCGGCGCAGGGGCCGCCGATGCACAGGCCGCTGTCTTTGAGAAACGACGCGCCGTGCCAGCGGCAGATTATCACATCCTGCTCGCGCGTCTGATAATCGCTTTCCTCCTGATCGCCACCCAGCGGCATACCGTTGTGCGGACAGGCATCGACATAGCCGCGCGGCAGGTAGTCATCGAGGATGACAAACCCCTCAAACCCGTCCTGACGATAGAGGACGGTGCCGGTTACCTGAAGCTCAGCCCAGGTGCAGATAACGGTGCCGGGAGGCGGTCTCACCGTTCCGTCTTCAGCGGGCGCGACATCAGATCGCCGATGGCCTTATCGACGCTGGCTTCGCCCGACAGGATGGTCGCCACCATATTGCAGATCGGCAGATCGACGCCCAGCTTTTCGCCCAGATGCTTGACCGCCGGGGCCGATTCCACCCCTTCGGCGACCGAAATCTTGCCTTCCAGCGCCTGTGCCAGTGTCTGTCCGCCACCGAGCGCCAGACCGACGCTCATATTGCGGGATTGCGGCGACGAGCACGACAGGACCAGATCGCCCATGCCACACAGACCGCTCAGCGTCTCGGCCTTCGCCCCCAGCGCTACGGCCAGACGGGTCATTTCGGCAAAACCGCGCGTAATCAGAGCGGCGTGCGCCGAACGCCCCAGCCCCTTACCTTCGGAAATGCCACAGGCAATGGCCAGCACGTTTTTCAGCGCCCCGCCCGCCTCAGCCCCGATCATGTCGTCGATCAGATAGGGGCGGAAGGTCTGCGTCGCGAGCGTGGTTGAAATCTGCGCCCCCAGCTCGGCATCCTTGCAGGCCAGCGTCACCGCCGTGGGCAAGCCGCGCGCCACTTCGGCGGCGAAGGACGGCCCGGACAGGACGGCGGCACGCGCCTGCGGCAGGGTCGCTGCCAGCACCTCGTTCATCAGGCAGTCCGTGCCGCGCTCAACGCCCTTGGCGCACAGGACGATGGGCAGGCCGTCGCGCACATGCGGCGCAAAGGCCTTCAGCGAGGCGCGCATATGCTGCGCCGGCGGCACGGCCAGGATCAGATCGCAGTCGCCCAGATCGGCCAGATCGGCGGTCGCCTTCACCTGCGGCAGCAGCTCCCGGCCCGGCAGATAGAGGTGATTGAGGTGTTGAGCATTGATCGACTCAGCGACTTCCGGCTCACGGCACTGGATCAACACCTCGCGCCCGGCCCGCGCGGCGACCTGCGCCAGCGCCGTACCCCATGCCCCTGCCCCGATGATACCGACCTTGTCAAAGGCTTTGGCGTGCACGAATTGGGTCAAGCCTTGGCTCCCTTGCGTCCCGAAAACTTATGTATGGGTGCACTGAGCGCACGGCGCTCGTCAAGGGGCCAGCGTGGCCGCGCCAGCGCCGACAGTCCGTCGTGCACCTGTTTGTCCCCATCATAATCTGCCGCCGCCCGCATCAGCGCAAAGCGTTCCAGCCCGGCCAGCGCGATCATGGCTGCATTGTCGGTGCAGTAGGCCAGAGGCG
>NZ_JAIWNX010000314.1 GCF_020217185.1 Asticcacaulis sp. | reverse complement strand
GGGCGACAAATTCAAACCCCTCCTTTTGCGCCAGTGCCGACAGCTCAGACCGCACGGTTTTGTTGGCCGCCACGCCGCCCGCAACGACAAAGGCCGGTCTATCCCCCCCATGTTCAGTCTTAAAGGCGCGCATGGCGCGGGCGGAACGTTCGACAAGTTGCCGCGCAATCGCCGCCTGCACCGAGGCGCACAGATCGGCGCGATCCTGCGGTGTCTTCACCTGCTCCATGGCGATCTTGGCGGCGGCAGTTTTCAGCCCCGAATAGGAAAAATCGCAATCCTTGCGCCCCAAAAGCGCGCGCGGCAGGCTAAAGCGCGTGGCATCGCCCTTCGCCGCCTCGGCCTCCAGCGCCGGGCCGCCGGGATAGCCCAGCCCCAGAGTCTTGGCGATCTTGTCGAAGGCCTCGCCCGCCGCATCGTCGATCGTGGTCCCCAGACGCTCATAATCGCCGACGCCGCGCACGTGCAGCAACTGACAATGGCCACCGGAAACCAGCAGCAGTAGGAAGGGAAACGGCACATCGTGGGTCAGGCGCACGGACAGGGCATGGCCTTCGAGGTGATTGACCCCGATCAGCGGCAAACCGCGCGACAGCGCAAAGCCCTTGGCGAAGCTTAAGCCCACCATCACCCCGCCGATCAGGCCCGGCCCAGCCGTGGCCGCCACCGCGTCGATTGCGTCCACCCCGACGCCTTTTTCGGCGGCCTGCGACAGCGCCAGCCGCGCCAGATCGTCTATGGTTTCGACGTGGCTGCGCGCGGCGATTTCGGGCACGACTCCGCCATAGACGGCGTGCTTGACCACCTGAGAATGGATGACCGAAGACAGGACTTCGACCGCGCCGTCATCGCCCCGCCGCACCACGGCAACCGCGGTTTCGTCACAGCTCGATTCGACACCCAGAACGCAAAGAGACATTACATATCCTTATCTCTCGCTGCCTTGCGGAGAGAGGGGTTACCTGAAAAGGCCAAATGGCCGCAGGTCAAGGGGCTTGCAAGCCGCAGGGCGAAATTTTAGGAATTAAATAAGGCGGCGGTTCATTCAATAACGCTGAAAACATACTCTGGGAGAGTTCAAATAACTTTTCCATTACATGTATAAAATGTCACTACCTAAACCGATTCAAGCAACACTTTTTGTATTTTCTTCCACTGCCGCAGTGGCAAGGATTGTTTCGGCCTAATTTTCCGGTAGGCCTTAAATGCTGTAATAGCTCGGCTTTGGTTGTAGCTTTCGGCAGCGTCTTTATGAATTGCTCCATAGGCTCGCTATACTGCCAAGGGTATTCCACTCTGGCGCAAAGCGCCAACTGTCCGTCTGGGTAATATATGATGCCGTACCAGCTGTCGGCTTTGGTTGAATATTTTCGCGTTTCACAATGACGTTCCAGTTTCGCTATGACTTCATCGCTCAGGCCTTGAACGCAATGAACAGTAATGCCCGAACTGCCTTCCTTAAATGACATTGTGAAGTCATGTGATCCGCCGCTGTCTCTGGCCATAGCCGTGAGTTTTTCGATGGATAAACTGAGTGTGGCGATTGTGTTTTCGCTCAGTTCCAAGAGCAACAGGCCTAGGTCTGTCATTTCCTTTGAGGCGCTTCGTTCAAGCTGATCAACTAATTGACCCACAACCGAAGTTCTAAATCGCGTCAATATGCCGTCTGGCGTCCGTTTGCCCTGCAATCCATCGCGGCGCACGCTCATGGCGCTATCAAGATCTGCCGCCATGTCATCGCCAAGCATGATCATGTCATACTCGGAGTTGCCATAATGTAGATTGCGCTGAATGTGATCGGAAAGCAGCGTTAGTTCGTGGCTGACCATGAGTTTATGGCCGAACTGAGCGCGAAGATTGAAATAGCTTAATACCCGTAACGGTGTCTCAAGCATTTCCGCGATTACGTCCAGCGCGAACACATCTGTGACCAAAGGCGGCGCTATTATGTCTGTCGTGGTGGCTTGCAAAAATTGCCGCGCTTGAAAATCTAAAGCGGGGTAATGGTCGGCAACGATGCACAACGGGTATATTTGAACCAAAGGTACAGGAAGTTGAATTTCTACACCATCGCCACCGTAAAGTTTGCAATTACCTGCCAGTAGGGCCTTTGCGCAATCAAAGGCTTGATCATAGCTGTCTTGTACGGCCTTCTTAAAATCATCTTTGATTTGTAGATCGTTCCCTTTTTTTGACTCCATTGTTAGCCGTTTTGATTTTGCTTGAACGAGTATGGCCCTTCCGCCAAACAAGACCAGCACATCTATTTCGCCGCGCTCTTTTCCCTTCTGTTCCTCGACATGGACGTTGGCGAAAACATGCTTTTCCCCAAACACTTTTCGAAGACAATCGTAAGCGAAATCTTCCGTGAATTGCCCTCGGTTGTGAAAGGCTTTGGTTTTATAATTGCGATCTTCACACATCCAGTAGATAGGGGCCTCATACAGAGCCGCTACCAAACTATATTCTTGAAAATTCAGATATGTTTTTTCATCAATCTGAATTATGGGCGTGGCGACTAAGCCATTAAAATCATGGAGTGATTTGAATGTTTCGTTTCGATATTTTGGGGAAACTGAGAATGCATCCAATACAGATTGGACGATTTTAACGTCGATGTCGGCTTCTTCACTTAATTGCTCGGAAGTGAAGACGAATGCGGGAAGCTGCATTGTTTCAAATTTTCCGGCATTTTGTTCGTTGTAACTATATACTGAACTTTGGATTTTGTTTTGTAAGGCTCCAAGTGACTTAATGACCTGTTGAGCAATTTTTATATCAAAACCTTTATTCGTCAGCAGCCAGTCGGCATCGCGATCATATTTCCGCAAAGCCATATCGCGGTACTGAAATGCGTAGGCGGATTCCGGACCATAAAAAATTGGCTCGCGAAGTGATGGGCCAGATGCGAACGGCTTGAACCCATCAATTTGGATGTTTTCTGGGTTAAAATCTTTGATCCATGGCGCCATCATCGAATGATGAAGTTCGTTCAGTAGCTCTTCTGTCTTGGTGATGTAGATCTGCAATATTTCTTGGGTTGGCAAACTGTAATCAATGTCGGCCTTACACATGAGGCCTATGATCGTTGAAATTTCCGTCCGAATTAATCTGTTTGGGCCATATAGCTTTGACATGTCATATGGTGTAATTTGTTTTTTATAAACAATAAGATTGTCTCTAAAACAAAAATACGCAATAGCATGTGCATATCCGGCTGACGTACATAGCACTACCAGTTCATCAAATATTTCCTGTTCGGAGCGTTCCACCGCTTTTCCTCAAAATTGATCCTCGCGAATTTTCAATCAAAGATAATAACGCATGCCTGAGCACTCGTACAGTCACTCACAAAAACAACCAAAAATTGACAGTTTGCGGCTGTAGCCAAATGGCCGCAGGTCAAGGGGCTTGCAAGCCGCAGGGCGAAATTTTAGGGAAGAGACATAGCAACCCGAAGGCTAAGTTATGACTCCACTTCTGAAAATCGGTACGCGCGGTTCGCGGCTGGCCACCACCCAATGCGGCTGGGTTCAGCGTCAGATGGTCACCGCGCTGGGTCACGACCCGGCCCTGTCTCATGAGGTTGCGCCGCTGGTCATCATCACCACGCAGGGCGACCGCATTCAGGACCGCCGCCTGATCGAAGCCGGCGGCAAGCAGTTGTTCACCAAGGAGATCGAGGACGCGCTTCTGAATGGCGACGTCGATGTCGCCGTCCATTCGCTGAAAGACATGCCTGCCGAAGATATTCCCGGTCTTAGCCTGTGCGCCTTTCCGGTGCGCGAAGACCCGCGCGACGCCTTTGTGTCGATCAACTACCGCACCCTCGAAGACCTGCCGCAAGGGGCCAAGCTCGGCACGGCCTCGCTGCGGCGGCAGGCGCAGGCCCTGGCCGTGCGGCCGGACCTTGAGGTCGTCATGCTGCGCGGCAATGTCGATACGCGCCTGTCGAAGCTGGAGGCCGGGCATTGCGACGCCATCCTGCTGGCGGCGGCGGGCCTGAAACGCATGGGGCTTGAGGCGCATATCAAGTCCTATATCGACCCCGACCTGTTCCCCTGTGCCCCCGGCCAAGGCGCGCTGGCCGTGCAATGCCGCACCGCCGACCTCGATCAGGCGTGGATCAGGCGCCTGCACCACGTCGAAACGCATTTGCAAATTTCGGCCGAACGCGGCGCGCTGGTGGCGCTCGAAGCCTCGTGCCGCACGGCTGTCGGGGCCTATGCGAAGATCGAAGGCGACGCGCTCACCCTGTTTGTTGAGGCCCTGACCGCCGATGGCCGCACGCGCTGGCAAAGGCGCGAAACGATCAGCGCGCCTACGGTCGAATCGGCGCACGCTCTGGGCCTGCGTCTGGGGCAATCCATCCGTGATGAGGCCGGCGACCGCCTGATCCAGTATCAGGCGCAGGCGTGAACCCGCCCCTGATCTGGGTAACGCGAACGGAGCCACAGGCCAGCGTCACGGCGCAGGCGCTGCGGGCGCGCGGTTTTGAGGTGATCAATGACCCGCTGCTTGAGGTCGAACCCTTAAGCCCCGACATCGACGTGGCGCGTTTCGCCCATATCATTGCCACCTCGATCAATGGCCTGAAAGCCTTTACGCGCCAGTACGCGACGCGGCATCAGACGGTGTGGGCCGTCGGCGACGCCACCGCCCGCGAAGCGCGTGAGGCCGGTTTCCATACCGTGCATAGCGCCAGCGGCGATGTCGAAGACCTGATCCGCCTGCTGAAAGCTGAGACCCCGCAAGGCCCCCTCCTCTACCCGCAACCCGAAACCCCGGCGCGTGACCTGAGTACCGCCCTGTCGGGGTTCGACCTGCACCCGGTCCTCTTCTATCGCACCGTGGTGCGCGACGCCCCCGACGCCAGAGCGCAGATGGCGGCGATCACCCATATCCTGCTCTATTCACCGCGCGGGGCGCAGGCCTGCGCGCCCTATCTGAGCGGCGTGACAGCGCGTGTCCTCTGCATCTCGGAGGCCACCGCCCAACGCTTGCGCGAACACCTCAATTTCACTGGAAATTTACCCTCTGCGGGCCTAAACATAGAGGTAGCGGCCTCTCCGGATGAAGAGGCCCTGTTCGCCAGGCTCTAAAACCCCACGGACCGCCATGACCGACGACTTCGCCCCGAACCCGATCCCCGCTGCGGCGGAGCCGGAAAAGACCCGTTGGGGGCGCGGCCCGCTGATCATCGCCTTTGCCTTTCCCATCGTCTTCGTGCTGCTGGCGCTGGGGGTGCTGGGGTTTGCGGTCTATAAGGAGCACCTGAGCGCCCCGCAAAAGACCGTGGCCGACTATCTCGACCCCGCGGCGGTGGCCAAGGACAGCGAAAAAGACTCCGAAATCGCACGTCTGACCGCCGAACTGAACGCCCTGCGCGTGCGTCAGGCGCAGGCATCTGTCGAAACGCCGCAAACGCCCACCTATGCCGACCCGACGGCGCTCAACCGCCTGTCTGAGCGCCTTGATCGCCTTGAGGCCAATCAGCGCCTGCTGATTCAGGCCGCCGCAGCGGCCACCTCGGCGTCGGGCCTGCAACAGGCGGCGAAGGGCTCTCAGCCGTTTCTTTCCGAACTGGCGGACGTTGAAAAGAGCCTGACCGATACGGTGATGGTCGCACCGCTGCGGCCTCTGGCGCAAAAGGGCGTGCCCAGCGAAATCGGGCTGGCGCTCAGCTTCCCGGCCTACGCCGCCAAGGCGCGCACCGCCGCCAGCGCCAAAACCGACGACAGCTTCCTGACGCGCCTGACCAATGCCCTCAGCGGCCTGATCAGCATACGCCGCATCGACGGCGCGGCGCGCGGCCCGGATGCCCTGCTGCTTCAGGCGCAGGGCCGTCTGGATCAGGGCGATCTTAACGGTGCGCTGACGGTCCTCTCCACCCTGCCCCCGGCCTCGCAAGCCGCGCTCAAGCCGTGGATGACCGATGCGCGCAACCGCGTGCTGGTCGATACCACCACCCGCCGCATCACGGTCGAGGCCTTGAGCCGCCTCAGTCAGGCCAATTACAGCACGGCCAATGGCGCCGACGCCACGGCGGGCAGCGGGGCCGCCGTCGCGCCTCAGCCGGAGACTGGCCTGTGATCCGCACGCTTCTGATTTTCCTCAGCATCATGGCCCTGATCGCCGTGGCCTTTGCCGCCGCCGGTGACCCCGGCACGGCCACCCTGATCTGGCTTGGCTACCGCATCGACACCCCGGCGGCCGCTGCCGTTATCGTTATAGGCCTGCTGGCCTTTGCGGCGGTGTGCTTCTGGAACCTCGTCCTGTGGATGTCGCGCGCCCCGCAGCGCGCCGAACGCCAGCGCGCCGCCGCCCGTCGCCGTCAGGGCGAAGAGACCCTCACGCGCGGCTTTATCGCCGTCGTGTCCGGCGATGGGGCCGAAGCGCGCCGTCAGGCAATCAAGGCCGTGGATGTGCACGACAATGTGGCATTGGTGCGCATCCTCAACGCGCTGGCGGCTGAAACCGCCCATGACCCGGTCGCCACGCGCGCCGCCTGGACGGCTATGCTGAGCGTGCCGGAACTGAAACTCGCCGGCCTGCGCGGCCTGATGACCCTCGCCATCTCCGAAGGCGACCGCGCCGAGGCCATCCGTCTGGCCGGTGAAGGCTATAACCAGCCCAAACCCGCCATGTGGGCCTTCAAGACCCTGTTCGAAGCGCGCTCGACCGCCGGCGAATGGGCCGAAGCGCTCGATCTGGTCGAAGGGGCGCTGAACCGCAAGCTGGTTTCGCCGCTGTTTGCCGAACGGGCGCGCGCCGCCCTGATGGCCGCCTCGGCCGCGCATCTGGAAACCGCGCCTGAGGCGCAGATCCGCGAACAGGCGCTCGATTACGCCGTGCGCGCCGCCAAGCTTCAGCCCATGTTCGCGCCCGGTGCCGTCATTGCCGCGCGTCTGCTGAGCGCGCATAACAAGCTGGGCCGCGCCGAAGACGTTCTGGAGGCCGCCTATGCCGCTCAGCCGCACCCGGCCATCTGGCTGGCCTATCGCGACCTGGTGAACGATGAGACGCCGAAGGACCGCGCGCGCCGTCTGCAAGGGCTGATCGACCGCAACCCGCAGCACCGCGAAAGCCGCCTGCTGGAGGTCGAACGCGCTGTCCTCAGCGGCTTGCGCGCCGATATCGACCGCGCCACGGCGGCGCTTGAGGACGAACTGACCGAGGAGCGCCTGACGCGCCGCCTGTGCGGCCTGATGGCCAAGGCGGCTCTGGCCGTGCAGGACGTGGACGGGGCGCGCGGCTGGGTCGCCAAGGCCTCGCTGGCCAGGGCCGAGCCCGACTGGTCCGACCTTGACCCGGAAGGCAAGGCCTTTGCCTATACGCCGTCCGACTGGACGACGCTGGTCCTGACCTATGCCGAAACGGGGGCTTTGGCGCACCCGCGCCATGAACGCGCCGAAAAGGGCCTGCCCGACGTTCCTGACATGCCGACGCGCTATGTGCCGTCCATGCCCTTCGTCAAGGCGGCGCAGAAAAAGTCAGGCCCAGCGCCCCTGCCCGACAATCTGGCCCTCAGCCCGGACGGATACGACGCGGCCATTGCCGGACACGACCTCGATGAGGCCGAAGTCGCCCCGCCAGCCCCCAAACCCCGCGCTCGCAAGACAAAACCCACAAAATAATTGCCAATGTGGGCGCTTTGGGCCCTTGCCAAACCGCTATGGGAGCCTGTAAACAGCGCTCTCCGAACCGGGGCGGGCGATTATGCGCCTGCATCAAAGTGCCGCTTTAGCTCAGCCGGTAGAGCACCTCATTCGTAATGAGGGGGTCAGGTGTTCGAGTCACCTAAGCGGCACCACTACTTTTACTTTAAAATCAAATGCTTGCATAATAGCGACTATTGCTTCGAGAAGCCCCTTCGAACTTCCGGGGCACAGATGGGGCACATCTGTGCAGGTCGGTCGCCCCCTATGCATCGATAAACTCTTTTGCTTCTCTCTGTAGAGGGCTAAGACGTGCAAACCTATCTGACGCATGGACTCACTATGACCGACGCGAGAACTCTGGCGCTTATTGATGACGTTCTCGCGTTAGGCGCGGAAACATCTTGGACTGAGTTCAAAGAAAACAACGCTGACCCCGAAGGCATGGGAAAGCGTATTTCTGCCATTTCGAACGCTGCGAGGCTCGCTGATAAGCATTTTGGCTACATGCTTTGGGGCGTGCGCGACGAAGATCGCGCACTCGTGGGCACAACCTTCCGCCCCTCGGCCGCTAAAGTGGGAAATCAGCCTCTCGAATTTTGGCTCTCACAACGCTTAAGCCCGGATTTGCCTATCGTTTTTAAAGAGGTGGAGCATACGGGACGCAATATAGTGCTCCTAGAGATACCTGCGGCAACAACAGCACCAATCGAGTTTGATCGCACTGCATATATCCGAATAGGCAGCGCCACCCCGTCTCTATCTGACCACCCAGAAAGGCAGCGCGCCCTATGGGCAAAGCTTCAACCATATGTTTGGGAAAGCGGTCTGGCAGCTCAGTTTATCACTGCGGACACGGTGCTGAGCTTATTGGACTACGTTAGCCTCTTCGAATTGACTGGCCAAACGCTACCCGACAATCGTGCCGGCATTTTTGATAGGCTTGAGGCCGAGCGCCTTATTATGCGCGACGTAGGTGATCGCTGGAATATTACCAACTTAGGTGCCATTTTATTTGCGAAAGATTTGGACCAGTTCGATTCCCGCTTAGCCCGGAAGGCCGTTCGTTTCGTGGCCTACGAGGGCAATAATCGTGCAGACATGGTCAGCAAAAGACAGGACGGCAGAAAAGGGTACGCATCCGGATTTAAGGGGCTAATTGACTACGTTTCAGGGCTGCTTCCGGAGAATGAGCATATTGGCAAGGCGTTCCGCACTGAAACGGTCATGTACCCGCCAATTGCTATTCGAGAGCTTGTTGCCAATGCTCTAATTCATCAGGACATGTCCATTACAGGTACGGGTCCCCTGATCGAATTATTTAAAGATCGGCTCGAAATTACCAATCCAGGTCAGCCGCTAATTGCCCCGGAGAGGTTTATCGATTCCCCGCCCCGCTCCCGTAACGAGGCTCTCGCTGCTTTCATGCGGCGCATGAAAATATGCGAGGAACAAGGCACCGGAATCGACAAAGTTGTCGCCTCTGTTGAATTGTATCAACTTCCCCCTCCTGACTTTCGAGTTGAGGGGGAAGCAATGCGTTGCGTATTGTTCGCCCCAAGACGATTTAGCGCGATGTCTCCGGATGAACGCATCCGTGCGTGTTATCAACATGCGGTGTTAAAGTTCATCAGCGGGGACATTATGAAAAACGCCTCCCTGCGTGAGCGGTTTGGGATTGAGCCTCAAAATTCAGCGCAGGTTTCTCAAGTCATAAGCGCAACGTTGGCGCGTGGAAGAATTAGAGCGGCAGATCCGGATCGACCCAAGTCAGGGTACGTCCCTTGGTGGGCTTAAGCTAACATTTGAGTGGGATTTGATTGTCGCCGCAACCAAAACAAACCGTAGTCAATTTTTTATTGACGTTTCAATGACTTATTGAAACAAAAACAAGAAAAAAGATTTGAGCGGGATTTGATTGCTCCGCATTTTCGCTAACGTTCCCTATTGCCATCAAAGCAAATAGCTTAGCATTCACTTCCCTGAGGGATGGCATGCATTTTAGCCAAGAGCAAATAGAGGATATGTTTGCCGGACTGGCTGAGGTCCGGCCCAAATTTCGTGCGCTGCAAGAGCGAATTGTCCTTCGTCAGTTTGAAACAGACGGAGCCAGAGAGCACGCAGATCACGGGCTGTGTCGTAGACTCGGTGTGCTAACCAGATGCGTCGAGCAGGTGTTTACCCTACTCCCACCGCACGTAGCTGAGGTCCCTGAGAAAGACACCACGCAGGACGCTATAATCAACATCCAATCTTTCATACTGAACGCTTTTGGATGTTGCGAGAATATTGCCTGGATTTGGGTCCATGAAAGGAACATCAGACGACCGGACGGAACGCCA
>NZ_JAIWNX010000155.1 GCF_020217185.1 Asticcacaulis sp. | reverse complement strand
CATCCTGTGGGCATGGCTTTGGACACGCACAGCACAGAGGAGAGACTAAGCCCGGAGGTTCGGCGCCGCCGTTTGCGCGCCTTTGCCGACCGTATGCTGCTGCGCGCCGAGGCTCTGGACGATCCCGAAGACATGCAGGGCGTTGAACGCGCGGTGCGCGTGGCGGCGGTTATTGAGCGCATCTATAGCCGTTGTGATCGCGCCGAGACACAGGCTCCTGATCCGCGCAAGCTGGAGGCCGAGCGGGCGCAGCACTACAACGAAGCGCTCAAGGCGCGCGTCTCACTGGCCGGAACGCTGAAGTGGGCGCAGGCGCGGCGCACCGAGCTGGGGCCGTGGTGGGAGGCGGCGAAACGCGAAGCCACCTCGCCGCGCTCTCAAGCCGACGCGGTGCCAGCGCCTGCGCCACAAGGGGGCACGCCTGAGGCGGCGAAGGCTTCGCCTGTGGAGGCGGCGGCGGTGGCGAGCCCGTCGGTGGCGACGAAGGCCGCGAAGATGGCGGCCAAGGTGGTTGATCGCCCCCTGCCTGTGCCGGGGTTGATGCCGGTGGCGGGGGCTCCGGCGGCGGTGAGGGCTGCGGGGGCTGGGTTTCAGCCGAACGCGCCCCGCGCTCCGGCGGTTCTGCCCGGTCTGACGCCGCAGCCGTCGAAAGCGGCGCAACTGGTGGCGCAATTGCGCCAGCAAGGGACGCAGACACAGCCTCCAACCGCCCCACCGTGAGAAGGGCCTGACGCGGGGTTTTGCAAATGTCAGTGGGTGGGTTTTGGGAAAGAAAGAACCCCCACCACCGCATCTCGCTTCGCTTCGTGCGGTCCCCCTCCCCGGCACGCCAAGGAGGTATAAGGGAGGGTGACCCTCCGGCGAGCCCCCCAAGCAAAGCGCCTAGCTCAGCAAGGCCGCCGGGGCGCAGGCGTTGAAGGACAGCCACACCTTCTCATCCCAGGTAAAGTCTTCCTGATCCCAGCGCGTCAGGTTGGAGCGCAGCACCTTGACCATGCGGCCGCTTTGCAGTTCGACCTCATAGACCGTTTCTGAGCCCAGATAGGTCATCAGGCGGATGGTCCCGGCGACGATATTATAGCCTTCCGGGGCGTCTTCCATCTTGGCCGGCTTGTGATCGAACTTCTCCATCTCGATCTTTTCCGGACGCAGCGCCGCCCAGACGGTCGCCCCGGTCGCCCCGGTCACGCCGTGGTCGAGATAGATGGGGCCGATGTCGCGCGTATTGATGATGGCGTGGTCCGGCTCATCCACGTCGAGCGTGCCTTCAAACAGGTTCACGCTGCCGATAAAGTCGGCGACAAAGCGCGAATTGGGGAACTCATAGAGGTCAAAGGGCGTGGCCACCTGTTGCAGCAGGCCGCGGTTCATCACGGCGCAGCGCGTCGCCATGGCGAGCGCCTCATCCTGATCGTGGGTGACCATGATGAAGGTGATGCCGACCTTCTCTTGCAGGAGCGCCAGTTCGGTCCGCATGGCGTCGCGCAGCTTGGCATCGAGCGCCGACAGGGGCTCATCGAGCAGCAGGACGCGGGGCTTTTTGACCAGCGCGCGGGCCAGCGCCACGCGCTGACGCTGACCGCCCGACATCTGGTCCGGCTTGCGCTCACCGAAGCCGCCAAGCTTGACCAGCTCCAGCGCTTCCTCGGCGCGCTGACGGCGCTCCGCCTGCGGCACGCCGTCCATCTTCAGGCCGTAGGCGACGTTATCGAGCACGCTCATGTGCGGGAAGACGGCGTAGGACTGAAACACCATGTTCACCGGGCGCTTGTTCGGCGGGGTGTTGGAGACGTCCTTGCCGTCGATCAGGATGCGGCCCTCGGTCGGCATCTCAAACCCGGCCAGCATACGCAAAAGCGTGGTCTTGCCGCAGCCCGATGGCCCCAGCAGGGAGAAGAATTCGCCCTCCTTGATGTCGAGCGACACATTGTCCACGGCGGTATTCTTGCCAAAGCGCTTGGAGACGTTCTCGAAGCTGATGATGGTCTTGTCTTCAGACATCAGGTGTCTCCGTCACTTCTTTTCGGGGCCGTGGCCGGCGGTCAGGGCGCTGGTCCCCTGGAATTTCAAGGCGAGGAAGGTGAGCAGGACCGTCACCACGATCAGTATGGTCGAGGCGGCGTTGACCTCAGGCGTCACCGAGAAGCGCACCATCGAATAGATCTTCACCGGGAAGGTCACGGTGTCGGGCCCGGAGGTGAAGAAGGTGATGACGAAATCATCGAGCGACAGGGTGAAGGCCAGAAGGGCGCCGGCGATCAGCGACGGCTGGATATGCGGCACCAGAACGTCCATCAGGGTGCGCCATTCGCTGGCCCCCAGATCCTTGGCGGCCTCCTCAAGCTCACGGTTGAACGAGGCCAGACGCGCCCGCACCACCACCGCCACGAAGGGGAAGCTGAACGAGACGTGGGCGATGATGATGGCCCCCAGATTGAGCGGCCACGGCAGGCCCTGCGGCCAGGGGAAGATTTTGGCGAAGAAGACCAGCATCCCCACGCCCATGCAGATTTCCGGCACCACTATGGGGATGGCCATGCCCGCATCGAAGGCGGTGCGGCCGGGGAAGCGGAAGCGCCACAGGGCAATGGCCGCCATCGCCCCTACGATCACCGACAGTATGGTCGAACACAGGGCGATGACGAGGGAGTTGCTGAACGCCTCGATCAGGCTGGCATTGGTCAGGGCCTTTTCGTAGTATTTCAGCGTAAAGCCCTGCCACACCACATTGCGCTTTGAGTCATTGAAGGAAAAGACCATCAGCGAGATCAGCGGCGCGTAGAGGAAGATCGTCACCGCGACCAGCCACGCCTGAATGGGCCAGCGGCGCATATAGTCGAGCGGCCCCGGACGTTCTTTCTTGGCAGGGGTTACCTTGATGGTGGCTGCGTCGCTCATGCCATCCCCCGCTTCTTCGCCGAGCTGTCGAGCAGGCCCTGAATGGCGATACCGATAAAGGTCAGATAGACCAGAATGAAGCACAGGGCCGCGCCGAAGGGCCAGTTATTGGCGCGCTTGAACTGGCTTTCGATGACATTGGCGATCATCTGCGAGTCCGTGCCGCCCAGAAGGTCCGGCGTCAGATAGGCCCCCAGCGCCGGGATAAAGGTGATCAGCACGCCCGAAGCTATCCCCGCTCCGGCCAGCGGGATGACTATCGAGAACATGGTGCGGATGTGACCGGCCCCCAGATCGAGCGAGGCCTCCAGCAGCGAACGGTCCAGCCGGTCGAGCGTCGAATAGAGCGGCAGGATCATGAACGGCAGATGCACATAGACGAGGCCCAGCACCACGGCGAAATTATTGTACAACAGCTCCAGCGGCTGAAACGTGCCCAGTGGCTGAAGCCCGATCAGGGTCATCAGGCCCGACGCGTGTTCCCACAGAAAGCGATAGGTCTGATTGACATAGCCCTCGCTGCGCAGGACCGCGATCAGGGCGTAGGTGCGGATCAGCAGATTGGTCCAGAAGGGCAGCATGACCAGCAGCAACAGCCACGGCTTCCACTTGTCCGGCGCAAAGGTTATGGCCAGCGCCACCGGAAAACCGATCACCACGCACAGGAAGGTGGTCAGGGCCGCCACCCACAGGGACTTGGCGAAGATACCGAGATAGAGGGGCTCAAGCGCCTTGGCGTAGTTGCTCCACGTCCCCGTGAAGGCAATGTCAATCAGGCCGCGGTTTTCACCAAAGCTGTAGAGCCAGACAATGCCCAGCGGCACGAAGAAGAAGAAGACCAGCCAGACGAGCGGCGCGCTCATCAGGGCGGCAAAAAGTCCCTTGGCCTGACGCCAGCTCTGTTCCATGTGCTGTCCCTTTATACCAACGGCCGAAGATGCTGACCGCATCCGGCCGTTGAAGACACGAGACTGTCTCATATGTATCAGCGACATGAGACAGTCTCGAATGGAATACCAAGAGTCATTTTCAATGACCCTTGGTATTACACAAAAACAAACCGCCGCAGGTCTGGTACACCTGCGGCGGAGATGGTCTTAGGCGGCCTTGATTTTGGTCATGGCGTCTTCATAGACCTGCGCCTTGGCAGCGTCGAAGGCGGCGTATTCGCAACGCGCGAGTTCCTCAGCCGAGGGGAAGATGATGGGGTTGTTCTTGTAGCTGTCCGGCATCAGCGCCTTGGCGGCGGCATTGGTCGTCGGGTAGAGGATGGTCTCAAAAATGTGCTTAGAGGCCTGCGCGTCCATCATATAGTTGATGAAGCGGTGGGCGTTTTCCGGTCGTGCCGAATCCTTGGGGATGCACCAGTTGTCGGAATTGAGCTGCGAGCCTTCCTTGGGGATTATGAAGTCGATATCGTCGTCCTCAGCCTTAGCCTGCGCGATGTCGCCATTATATTCAAGGACCAGATCAACGTCCTTCGCCAGCAGCATGTCCTGCCCATCATCTTCGTGGAAGGCCTTGATATTGGGCTTTTGCCTGATCAGCATTTCGGTGACCTTGTCGATGGTCGCCTGATCGAGGCCATTGACCGAATGGCCAAGGTATTTGGCCCCCAGACGGATCATGTCCCCGGCTTCGGAAAGGACAGCGATCTTGCCCTTGAACTGATCGGAATCGAACAGGTACTTCCACGAATCCGGCTTGAAGCCCGCCGGCATTTTCGACTTGCGATAGCCGATGCCGAGCACCAGCCAGGTATAGGGCGCCGACCACTTGCGGCCCTGATCATAGGCCACATCGAGGAAGGCCGGGTCGATGTTTTTGAGGTTGGGCAGCTTGGCGTGATCGAGCGGCAGAAGCAGGTCGGCCTGCGACAGGCGCTCCACGAAGTCATTCGACGGCACAATGACGTCAAAGCCGGAATTGCCGGTCTTCATCTTGGCGAACAGCTCGTCATTGGTGGCGAAGATCGACATGTTGACGTCGATACCGGCGGCCTTTTTGAAGTCGGCCAGCGTATTCGTGCCGATATAGGTGTCCCAGTTGTAGAAGTTCAGCTTGTTGCCTTCGCCGCCGGAGGAACTGGCCCCCTGCGAACAGGCCGACAGGCCGCCGAAACTGATGCCCACCGCCGCGGCCCCAAGACCTTGCAGCAAGGAACGACGTGAGGCGTGAGTGCGCGATGAAGTCATGTCCGGTCTCCTCAGGTTTCAACCCGTCAGCGGGTGACGGTGGTGGTGGTGCAAACCTCACGGAAGACGCCGTCCCTCTGGCCCCTTCCAAGTGTGACGATACGTTAACAGAATACGGGATTGGGCTTCTGTCAACCGACAACTGTGATCACGTTCGCAAATGCGTCATCTTTCTAGTGTCCTGAATCTGAAATTCGCATGCGCTCGATATCGCCCTCTGGCGAATTTCAGATTCAACAGGACACTAACCACTTATTGTATCGAGTATCGTTTTTGAATTTGAAGTTCGCCCGACGTTCGATATCAACATGAAGCGAACTTCAAATTCACGATACTCGTATCAGGCGTTGCGCAGATACCAGTCGTAGTCCAGTTCGGTGATTTCCTCGAAGAAACGCGCCTGTTCGGTCTTTTTGACCTTCACATACATGTCGATGAAGCGCTCCCCCAGATAGTCGCGCAGCACCTGAGACCGGTCGAGATAATCGACCGCCGCGAACCAGTTGGTGGGCAGCGTTGCGCCGGTTTCGGCGGCCACGGCATAGCCATTGCCGACCACGGCGGGGCCGGGGTCGATCGCGTGCGTCAGGCCGTGGTGGGCGCAGGCCAGAATGGCCGCCAGCACCAGATAGGGGTTGCCATCGGCGCCGGCGACGCGGTGTTCGACGTGGCGCGTATGGGCGGGGCCAGCGGTGACGCGCAAACTCACTGTGCGGTTATTGACGCCCCAGGTCAGGCCTACCGGGGCGTAGGAATTGGCCTTGAAGCGCTTATAGCTGTTGGCGCCCGGCGCAAGGATGCCCATGCAGTCGGCCAGATGATCCTTCATGCCGCCGATCATGTGCTTGAGCAGGGGCGAGCCTTCCGGATGGGCATCGGCACAGAGGTTTTTGCCGTCCTTATCCGCCACCGAGACGTGGACGTGGAAGCCGGAGCCCGCGCGATCGGCCCACGGCTTGGCCATAAAGGTCGCTTCGATGCCAAGGCTGAGCGCCACGCCCTTGGCCATGCGCTTATAGAGGACCGCATCGTCGGCGGCGCGCAGCGCATCCGGCTTGTGCTTCAGGGTCAGTTCGACCTGACCGGGGGCAAATTCGGAAATCGCCCCTTCCAGCGGGATGTTCATCACATCCGCCGTCTCCCACAGGGTGCGGAAGAATTCACCGTGCGCTTCGACTTCGGGCAGGCCATAGACCTGAATGCCTTTCGGCGTCTGGCCCGTGGTGAAGCCGGCGGCGGGCACCAGCTCACCTTTGTGTCCCCGCTCAATATCGACGAGGTAATATTCCAGCTCACAGGCCACCACCGGCGTCAGGCCGTCAGCGGCGTAGCGGTCGAGCACCCGTTGCAGCACATGGCGCGGGTCGAGGTCGTTGGGCGTGCCGTCCAGCTCATAGAGGGAGAGCATCACCTGCCCCACATCGTCCCCCAGCCACGGCGCGGGCGTCAGCGTCCCCGGCACCGGCCGCGCCACACGATCGGCGTCGCCATCTTCCCAGACAAGACCCGTCTCTTCGCAATCGGCCCCCAGCGTATCGACCACCAGAATCGAGCCCGGCAGGAAGCGGCCATATTCGTAGATGGGCAACAACTCATGACGACGCAGGCGCTTGCCGCGCGGCACCCCGGTCATCGAGGTGAACAGGATCTCAAAGTAGTTGATGTGCGGGTGGGCCTCCAGAAAGGCCTTGGCCTCATCAACGGTGGCGACCATGGGATGTGGCGGTAAAGACATGTTTGATCCTTCCTACTCCCCCAGCGGGCTGGGGGAGGTGGCATTTGCGCAGCAAATGACGGAGGGGGGCTACTGGCTTGGCATACAGGTCAGAAGCCCCCTCACCCCCACATATGGCTTGCCTGCGGCAATCTCGTGCGGTTCCCTCCCCCGAGGACGGGAGAGGTATGTTTTAAAAACGCGTGTACTCAGTGATAAACCCTTCCACCGCCGCCACGAGGCGGTCAATGGCCTCCGGTGGGGTTTTGGGCGAAATCAGCATCATATTGTGGAAGGGCGCGATCAGCACCCCGCGATTGATCAGATAGAGGTGCAGGGCCTCCAGCAGGTGCGGGTCCAGCGCGCGGCGCATGTCGGCGGCGTTTTGCGGGGCCGGATCGGCGAAGACCAGCTCGGCCCGCGCGCCCACATGCACCACCGACCACGGCACCTGATGCTGCGCAATGACGGCCTTAAGCTTCGTCACAAGGGTTTCGGCCCCGGCCTGCATCCAGGCATAGGCGTCGGCGGTCATGACCTCGCTCAGCATGGCCTTCATCCCGGCGATAGCCAGCGCGTTGCCGGACAAGGTGGTGCCTATGCCCGACGAACCCGGTCCGATGGCGGCCTGAGCGGCGTCCATGCGCGCGGCGACCTCGGCGGTCACGCCCCACACGGCGGCCGGCACGCCTCCGGCAATGGCCTTGCCTACGGTCAGGACGTCGGCGCGCAGGCCGTGTTCGCGCACATAGCCGCCAAAGCCCGACGACAGGGTGTGCGTCTCATCGTACACCAGCAGCGTGCCCGTCTCGTCACACAGGGTGCGCAGGCGCTCATGATAGCCCTCAATCGGCAGGATCATGCCGCAATTGGTCATGACGGGTTCGAGCATGACGGCGGCGATCTCGCCCGTGCGCAGCGCCGCCTCCAGCGCCGTCAGGTCGTTGAACGGCACGACGACGCTGTGCTGCGTCAGGTCGGCGACCTGCCCGATCAGGCCGGTCTTGTGGACGATCTGCCCGTCCTTCAGCACCACAAAGGCGTCATCGACCATGCCGTGGTAGGCTCCGTCGATAAACAGGATTTTGGAACGCCGGGTGACGGCCCGCGCCCAGCGGATGACGGCGCGATTGGCGTCCGATGCTGTCGTCGCGCACTGCCACACCGGCAGGCCGAAACGGTCTTTCAGAAGCTGTCCCACCTCAAGGCTGGAGCGGGTCGGCAGCATGAAGCCCACCCCCTGCCCGGCCTGCGCGGCGATGGCGCGTTGCAGTTCCTCGCGCCCATGGCCGAACATGGACGGGGTGTCGCCAAGACAGAAGTCGTCATAGGCGTGGCCATCGACGTCCCACAGGGTGGCGTCCTTGGCCCGCTCGGCATAGAGCGGCACGGGCGAGGCCCAGTCGTGCATCCAGTGCATCGGCACCCCACCCCGCCACACACCCTTAGCCGCTTCGGCCAAAGCGACCGTTTTGGGATGGGTGGCGGTGAACAGGCGCTTTTGTTCGGCGAGGAAGTCAGACAGAGCCGTCATCATGCACTCCCAGTGCCTCCCCTGATTTCAGGGGAGGGTGGCAGACGATCCGTCAGGATCGTATGACGGGTGGGGTTAACCCCCCTCCGGCTAAAGCCGGTATCCCCCCTGAAATCAGGGGGGAGGCTGCCGCAAACGCCTCTCATCCCAGCCCCCCAAAGCTGATGAACTTGGTCTCCAGAAATTCCTCAAGGCCTTCGACCGCGCCTTCGCGGCCCAGCCCCGATTCCTTGACCCCGCCAAAGGGCGCGACCTCGGTGGACATCACCCCGTCATTGAGGCCAACCATGCCCGCCTCAATGGCTTGCGTCACGCGCCAGCCGCGTTTGATGTCCGTCGTGAAGGCATAGGCCGCCAGACCGAACGGCGTGTCATTGGCCAGAGCGATCCCTTCATCTTCGGTATCAAACGGATAGAGCGCCGCCACGGGCCCGAAGATTTCTTCATCGAACATGCGGGCCTCACGCGGCACGTGCGTCAGGATAGTCGCCGGGAAGTACAGCGGCCCCTGAGTCTCATCGACCTTGCCGCCCAGCACGACCTTAGCACCCTTCGCCACCGCGTCTTCGACCAGTTGCGTCACCTTGGTCGCCGCCTTCTGATTGATCAGCGGCCCAAGGCCTGTGCCCTCTTCCCAGCCCGGCCCGAGTTGCAGGCGTTTTGCCTCGGCGGCCAGACGTTCGACAAAGGCGTCGTAGATGCCGCGCTGCACGAAGATGCGGTTGGCGCAGACGCAGGTCTGACCCGAATTGCGGAACTTCGACAGGGCCGTCGCCGGGACCGCGATATCGAGATCGGCGTCGTCAAACACCACCACCGGCGCATTGCCGCCCAGCTCCAGCGAGATCTTCTTGATGGTCGAGGCGCACTGTTCATAGAGCGTCTTGCCGACCGGCGTGGAGCCGGTGAAGGAGAACTTTTTGATGCGCGGATCGGTGGTCAGGACCTTGCCCACCTCGGCCCCGCTGGCCGCCGTCACAATGTGGATCAGGCCTTCGGGCACCCCGGCCCTGTCGGCCAGTTGCTTCAGCGCCAGCGCGCTCAGCGGCGTGTCCTCGGCGGGTTTCAGCACCGCGGCGCACCCGGCGGCCAGCGCCGGCCCCAGCTTGCGCGTAATCATCGACAGGGGGAAGTTCCACGGGGTCACGGCGCCGACCACGCCCACCGGCTGCTGGAGGGTCAGCAATTGTTTGCCCGCCACCGGGGCTGGGATGGTGCGGCCATAGGCGCGCTTACCCTCTTCGGCGAACCATTCGATGAAGCCCGCCGCATAGGCCACTTCGCCGCGCGCTTCCCTGATCGCCCGACCCTGCTCCAGCGACACCAGAAGGCCCAGCGCCTCTTGATTCTGCATCAGCAGATCGTGCCACTTTTCCAGAATCTTGGCACGTTCCTTGGCGGTTTTGGCGGCCCATTCAGGCATGGCGGCCTGAGCGGCGGCAATGGCGGCCTCGGTTTCCGCAGCGCCCATATCGCGCACATAGGCCAGCACCTCGCCGGTCGAAGGGTTATACGAGGCGAAGGCCTTATAGGCGGGCGGCGTCTGGCTGATGGCGTCGCCGAGGATGTCGAGAATGGCGGGGGTGAGTTTCATGGCTTTATACCGTATAGCTGATCGAGACGGACTTCAGATCGGCATACTTATATAGGGCGTGGAGGCTGCGATCGCGACCAAAGCCCGACTGTTTAAAGCCGCCGAAGGGCAGCGTAATGTCGCAGGCGTCCCAGCCATTGACCCAGACCAGCCCGGCCTTGAGCTGCTTCGCCGCCCGCATGGCGCGCCCGATATCCGCCGTCCACACCCCGGCGGCCAGCCCATAGACGGTATCATTGGCCAGACGCAACGCCTCGGCTTCGCCCTCAAAGCTCAGGACCGACAGGACCGGCCCGAACACCTCTTCGCGGGCCAGCACATTGTCCGGCGTAATGCCATCAATGAGCGTCGGCTCGACATAGAAGCCGCCGGTGTCGCGCATGACCCGGCCACCGCCCAGCCGCAGCGTGCCGCCCTCCGCCTGCCCTTTGGCGATATAGTCGAGCGCCGTGTTCATCTGACGCTCGGAGATCATCGCGCCGAAGGCGGTTTGCGGATCGAAGGGGTCGCCGACCGTGATGGTCCTGGCCACAGCAATGACCTTTTCGAGGAAGGCGTCCTTGATGGCGGCTTCGACGAACAGGCGCGAGGCCGCCGTGCACACCTGACCCTGATTATAGAAGACGCCCCAGGCGGCGTTCTGGGCCGCCGCTTCAAGGTCCGGGCAATCGGCAAAGACGATCTGCGGCGACTTACCCCCCAGCTCCAGCGAGACGCGCTTGAGGTTCGACTCGGCCGACGCCTTCATCAGTTGCCGCCCCACCGGGCCCGACCCGGTAAAGGCGATCATATCGACCTCCATATGGCGGGCCAGCGCGTCCCCGGCCTCAGGACCGAAGCCGGTCACCACATTGAACACGCCGGCAGGCAGTCCGGCCTCGATGGCCAGCGCCGCCACATAGAGCGCCGTCAGGGACGACAGCTCGGCGGGTTTGAGCACCACCGAATTGCCCATGGCCAGCGCCGGCGCGACCTTCCACATGGCCATGTGCAGAGGGAAGTTCCACGGCACGATGGCCCCGATGACGCCCAGCGGCTCGTGTTCGACATAGGAGAAACGGCCCTGCGGGGCGGGTGCCACCTCGCCATAGATCTTGTCCAGCGCCTCGGCATAGTAACGCACGCTGTTGATGGCCAGAGGGATATCGACGGCGCGGGCATCGCGGATCGGCTTGCCCGTATCGAGACATTCGAGCAGGGCCAGAGTCTCAGCGTGCGCCGTCATCAGATCGGCCAGGGCGTGCAGCACCTTTTTCTTGGCCTTTGGGGCGACGTGGTGCCAGCGCCCGTCTTCGAAGGCCTGACGCGCCGCGCGCACCGCCGCATCGACATCGGCGGCGTCACAGGCGGGCAGCCGGTTGATCAGGCTATGGTCGCGCGGCGTGTGATTATCGAAGGTGCGCCCGGACGCCGCCGCCCTCCATTGCCCGTCGATAAAGGCCTTGTCGGGTGTGTACACAGCTTTCAGGGCCTCAAGCACCCCGGACAGGTCGGCAGCAGGCGTGGCAATCGGCGCGGGCAGCATGGCAAAACCTCCGGCAATTTGTGATCACAAATGGAACATGGCGCAAACACAGTCGTCAAGCCTTAATCTCCCGCGTGCGGCGAAGCCGTGGGAGGGGGGACCATCCGCGAAGCGCAGCGACAGCGGATGGTGGGAGGGGATGACTCGGAAACGTCAACAGCCGCGTCCCTTGTCGCTTTCGCTATGCACTAAACCCCATGCCGTTGGCACGGGGAGAAGAAAAGGCTTACCTCTTCAACGCCTCCAGCATCAGTTCCATACCCTCGTGCACGTCGTCCGACATATGCTGGCGCACGGCCGCGGCGTCGCCGGTTTCAAAGGCGCGGATCAGTTCCTGATGGTGGTCCTGCGGCAGTTGCACCGTCCCCAGTCGTCCGAAGACCACGCGCATGAACGGTCCCGATTGCAGCCACAGCGTCTTGGCCATATCCAGAAACAGGTCCGCCTGCGCCAGCCGGTAGATGCGGAAATGGAAAGCGTGGTTGGCCTGCATATAGCCATCGACATCGCCCTTACCCAGCGCCGCCATCAGGCGCTGATCGTCGGCCTTCAGTTCGGCAATCGTGTCCTTCGTCATCGCCGCCACGGCGCGGAAGGCCAGTTCCGGCTCGACCCACTGACGCGCCATCATCAATTGCTTCAGGCGGTCTTCGGAAAGCGAAGGCACGCGCAGGCGCTTGTTCGACGGCTGAAGCTCAAGGGCCTTCTGCGCGATCAGGCGGCGCACCGCCTCACGCACCGGCATGGGGCTGACGCCCAGCCCGCTGGCCAAGGTGCGCAGCGAGACCGACTTGCCCGGCGGAATCTGCCCCTGAATCAGCAGGTTGGCCAGAGCCTCATAGACCTGATCGTGGACGGAGGCGTCCTCGTCGCGCCCATCAACCCCGGTGCTCAGGGCGTTGGGCGGAAAGACGTTCAGCGCCGGAAAGGTCATAGAGACGGCCTCGAAAATGTGATCACAAATTAGGGAAACGGCGCACAAAAGGACTGGCAGAGCTGTGTATAGCCTGTAAGCTGTGGACGGACAATTGAAATGCCTGTTGTTTAAGGGAGGCCCGGCCATGGAGGCGTCTGATCATTTCCCCTCACCCGACGCGCTGAGTTCGTTCTGGATGCCCTTCACGCCCAACCGGGCCTTCAAGTCCGGGCGGCACAAGCTGCTGGTCGAAGCCGACGGCATGTATTACCGCAGCCATGACGGGCGCGAGATTCTGGACTCCACGGCGGGCCTGTGGTGTTCCAATGCCGGGCATAACCGCCCCAAAATCACGGCGGCCATCCAGACACAGGCGACGGTGCTGGACTTTGCGCCGACCTTCAATATCGCCCATCCGCTGGCGTTTGAATTCACCCACAAACTCAGCCACATCCTGCCTTACGACCTCAAAAAGGTCTTCCTGACCAATTCCGGCTCGGAGGCCGCCGATACGGCGCTGAAGATCGCCCTGGCCTATCATCGGATGCGCGGCAATGGCGCCAAGACGCGCCTGATCGGGCGTGAGCGCGCCTATCACGGCACCGGCTTTGGCGGCATCAGCGTCGGCGGCATTGTCAAGAACCGCATGCACTTCGGCACGCTGCTCACCGGGGTCGATCACCTGCCGCACACTCACCTGCCGCAGAATGTGTTCTCAAAAGGCGAGCCGGAGCACGGGGCCGATCTGGCCGACGCGCTGGAACGGCTGGTGACGCTGCACGACGCCTCGACCATCGCCGCCGTGATTGTTGAGCCGGTGGCCGGTTCGACCGGCGTGCTGATCCCGCCGAAGGGCTACCTGAAACGCCTGCGCGAGATTTGCGACAAGCACGATATTCTGCTGATCTTCGACGAGGTGATCACCGGTTTCGGGCGGCTGGGGACGCCGTTTGCCGCGGACTATTTCGGCGTGCGCCCGGACCTGATCTGCATGGCCAAGGGCATCACCAATGCCACCGTGCCGATGGGGGCCGTTGGCGTGTCGAACCGCATCTACGACACCTTCATGCAGGCCTCGGAAACCCCGATCGAGCTGTTCCACGGCTATACCTATTCCGGCCACCCGCTGGCCTGCGCCGCCGGGATTGCCACGCTGGAAACCTATGAAGACGAAGGCCTGTTCGCCCGCGCCGCCGAAATGTCCTCCTATTGGCAGGAGGCCGTCCATGGTTTACGCGACGCGAAGCACGTCATCGACATCCGCAATCTGGGCCTGATCGCCGGGATCGAGCTGACCCCGCGCGACGGGGCCCCCACGGCCCGCGCGCTGGAGGTCTTTGACCGCTGTTTCGAGGCGGGTCTGCTGATCCGCGTCACCGGCGACATCATCGCCATGTCACCGCCGCTGATCATCGAAAAGGCGCACATCGACCGCATCGTCGAAACCCTGCGCCGCGTGCTGGATCAGACGGCTTAACATACCTCCCCAGCTTGCTGGGGAGGGGGACCGCACGAAGCGAAGCTGAGATGCGGTGGTGGGGGGCTACCCTAAACCACCGACACGACCAACGCGAACAGACCAAAGATCGCGCAGCCCAACACATTGACCCATCGCCCGCCCAGTTTGCGCACCGGCGGGGAAAAGCGCGCGACCAGCAGGATCAGCACCAGCCAGATGGCCCACATCCCCTCCGGCTTATCCTCACCATTGAGGATCATCCCGCCCCACAGAAACAGGACCGACAGCAACCCGTAGAGCGGAGCACAGAGGACCCCCGTCATGTGCCACAGGGCGGCGATCAGTGTTTTCATCAATGAGCCTCGGCTTTTACGGAATTCTTACGGATTCGCGCGGATATCCTTGCCTGAAATTTTGTATTCGCGCGCATTTGATTCCGAAAACCGTTTCACACTTTTCGGAATGCGCTCTAGCCTGTCAAACGGCCATAGTGTGCCGCATAATCGGTCTGTTCATTTCAAGGGGCGTGTCATGTTTAATCTGTCGGAACAGCTATCTGAGCTGCGGACCACCCTGATCGTCGTCGTTCTGATGGTCGCCGCGGCCATCATCGGTCTGGCCTGGGCCAGTATCGGCCTGTTCAACGCCCTGCAAATCTGGCTGGGGCCGATCTGGGGGCCGGTGGCGCTGGGCGGCGCGATGATCCTGCCGCTGATACTCTATGTGCTGGTGAAGCAGGCGGGCAAACGCCGCCGCGAGGAACAGCAGGCCCTGCTGAAGGCCCAGACTCAGGCCGCTCACGCCCAATCGGCCATCGTGCATATCCAGCGCATCCTTGATGCTCTCAAAGGCCGCTCACCCGTGCTGGCCAGCGCCGCCGCCGTCGCCGCCGGGCTTCTGGCCTCGCGCTTCCCGTCGCTGCTGGCCATCGTCTCTGAGCTGATCTCGG
>NZ_JAIWNX010000154.1 GCF_020217185.1 Asticcacaulis sp. | reverse complement strand
CCTGGGGCGAGGACATGCGCCGCCGCGACGCCGAACGCGACGACGACTGATTGGTGGAAACGCAGGCCTGAGGGGCTTGCCAGTCCCGGCAAAAGCCGATAACTACGCGTCCCTCACCCGCCGCGATCCGTCGCAAAGCGTGCCCCTGTGGTGAAATGGTAGACGCGCCGGATTCAAAATCCGGTACCGAGAGGTGTGTCAGTTCGAGTCTGACCAGGGGCACCATTTTATATTTTCGCAGAAAATATAAAATGGATCTTAGTTTGCGCTCAGGCGCAAAGCGCACGTTATGGAAGACGGGCTTCGCCTCTTGGCGCCGCGCAGGCTGCACTCCCACCCATTAACCCCGTTTCTAAGTCCCTTCTTAAGCGATCAGGCACATTATCCACAGGCCGGATGCCGAACGCGCCGGTGACAGGTGGCGTAAGATGATCGCTTTTCATACCGCAGCGGCGGGGGCTCTGAATGCGACGCGGATGTTTGACCGCGCCGCGACGAAGGTGGCTCAGTCCGCCGGAAGCGATACGAACACCCTGTTGGGGGCCGTGGTGGATCAGTCTGAGGCGCGCACCGCCTTTGCCGCCAATCTGGCCGTGATAAAGACCGCCGAACAGATGACCGGCCGATTGCTGGATATGAAGATTTAACGGTTTGAATCCTCTGCGCAGGGGATTGGCGAAGGGCTCCGTATAAGGGATATCTTTCCTCCAACGGACGGTTACCCCAATGAAAAAGACCCCGCTTCTGATCGCTTCCGCCCTGTTCCTGCTGCCGGCCGCCGCTATGGCGCAGGTCGAGACCCAATCCCCGCCGCCGGGCGGCTGGGGCAATGGCGGCCCCGGCCCGCGCATGACGCCTGATGAGCGTTTTGCGAAGATGGACACCAATAAGGACGGCTTTATCACCCGCGATGAGTTCAAGGGCCGCCGCCCCGAAGCCTTCGACATGATGGACGCCAACAAGGACGGTAAGCTGACCAAGGACGAAATGATCGCCTTCATGAAAGAGCGTATGGGTCCGGGCGGTCCGCGTGGGGGTGGCCCGCGTGACGGCGGCGCGTCGTCGTCTTCATCGTCTTCGAGCGGAGGGAACTAAGGCCCATGCGACCCGTCGTCTTCTGCCTGATGGCCGCTGGCCTTATAATGGCGGCCTCCCCCGTCTTCGCTCAGGCCACCCTGTGGCAGGAGCGGATGCAGGAACACCGCAAACGCGCCGACGAGATGCGAGACAAGTTCGAGGAGCGTCTGTTCAAACGCACCGACGCCAATCAGGACAATTTCATCTCTCGCGAGGAATTCCTGAAACAGGCCAATGAGCGTTTCGATCGCCTCGACGTCAATAAGGACGGCAAGCTGTCGCGCGAAGAGGTGCGGGCCGAACTGAAAGGCCCCAAGCGCCCGCCGGAGCCCAAGGACAAGTGATGCGCGATACGGTCGGTGATGCGCAGCTTATGCGGCTGACGGCGGAGGGCGATGCCGCCGCCTTCCGTCAGCTCGTGGCGCGTCACCTGCCGCGCGCGCACGCCGTGGCTTATCGCGTCCTGCTCAACCGGGAGGACGCCGAAGACGCCGTGCAGGCGGCCTTCACCAAGGTGTGGGCCAATGCCGGGCGTTATGAGCCGGACCGCTCGGCCTTTTCGACCTGGCTCTACACCATCGTGACCCGCGCCTGCCTTGATCGGGCGCGGCGTTTCAAGCCGAAAACCCAGTCGATCGACGACTGGGCTGAGGCGCTGAGCGATGGTGACCCGGATGCGGAAACGCAACTGTCGCAGCGGCAAGCCGCCGGGGCCGTGCGCGCTGCCGTGGCGCAACTGCCGCTCAATCAGCGTATGGCCGTGGCCCTGTGCTATTTCGAAGGCTTCAGCAATGCCGAGGCCGCCCAGAGCCTCAATATGAGCGTAAAAGCGGTGGAATCGCTGCTCGTGCGGGCAAGACGGCAGTTGAAGACTGTGTTAGGAGTAAAGGATGACTGAGTTCGAGCGCACATTGCAGCAGTGGAAGACCCCGCAACCGGCGACGGGATTGTCTGACCGCATCGCGCGTGAGGCCATGCGCCAGTCGCAGGGCTTTGCCTGGCGCGAAGTGGCGCAGCGCAGCCTGACCGAATGGCGCTACGGTCTGGTCTATAAGGCCGCGGCGCTGGCCGCCTGTGTCGTCATCGGTGTTGGCGTGTCGGTCAGCCTGAACCAGCCCGCCGTGCAGGAGGCCGATCTCGACGAACTGGCCTTTATCGTCGGAATCTGAGGCGTCGCTATAATTCTGCCGCTTACCGGCATTAGGATGTCACCCTGAACCGGAGGTGACCTCATGCGTAAGACCCTGATCTGGCTGATCCCCGCCCTGAGCCTGTCGGCCCTGCCCGTTGTGGCCGAAACCGTTGCGCCGCCCAGGACCGCCGCCGAAAAACAGGCCCTGCGCAGCCGCCTTGATGCCGAAGTCGATAAGCAGTTCCGCAAGACTGACAGCAACAGGGACGGCAAGATTTCGCGCGCCGAACTGACGGCGGTCAGCCCCAAAAACGCGGCCTATTTCGATCTGGTCGATATGAACCGCGACGGGACGCTCAGCCGCGAAGAGCTGAGCGCCGTGGCCAGCCTGATGTTTGAAAACTGGGTGGCCAAGAACGGGTAAGACGTAAATTGAACCACGAAAAACACGAAAAGACACGAAAATCTTAGCCACATAACGGCGCGGAGCGCCCTTGAATGAGGCGAGATGAAGGACCTGTCGGCCCTTTAAGACTCAGATTTTTTGTGCTTTTCGTGGCCAAAATTTCAGGGCCAAGGTCTGCTGAAAACTCAGACCGCCTTTACCGTGCGGATCGAAAACTGCGACACCAGCTTGGACACGCCCGGCATGGTCGAAAGCACGTCGCGGTGCACGTCCTCATAGGACAGGCTTTCGCGCAGCACGATTTTCAACAGGTAATCCGCCTCACCCGACATCAGGTGGCATTCTTCGACGGCAGCGATCTGCACCACCGCCTTTTCGAACTTTTCGAAGGTTTCGCGGCGCTGGTCCTGAAGCGTGACGTGCACGAAGACCATGCCCTGCTTGCCATGCACGCTTTCGGCAATCACCGCGCGGTAGCCGGTGATGATGCCGCGCTGTTCCAGCAGCTTGACGCGACGGTGCGCCGCCGAAGGGCTGAGGCCCACCTTTTCCCCCAGCTCCGCCGCCGTGGCCCGCGCGTCGTTGCGCAAAACCTTGATCAGTTCGCGGTCAAAGGAATCGAGATCGGAAAATTTATCAGCGTTCGCCATGGAATTGAGAATATATCCCGCAAATCGGCAGCACAAGCCACATAATTGCAAGAAAATCCACCGAAATTCGTATCATTATCTACAATCAGGTTGTGATCACAAAAGTGACGGAGGAACCCCATGAAAATCAGCGTGCCGAAGGAAATCAAGAACCACGAATACCGCGTCGGGCTGACGCCGGGCAGCGTGGCGGAACTCACCCACCACGGGCATCAGGTCTTTGTTGAAACACAGGCCGGGGCGGGCATCGGTTTCAGTGATTCCGACTATCAGGCCGCCGGGGCCACAATCGTGGATACCGCCGAAGCTACGTTTGCGGCGGGTGACCTGATCGTCAAGGTCAAGGAACCGCAACTGCACGAATGCGCCTGGCTGAAACCGCATCAGACCCTGTTCACCTATCTGCACCTCGCCGCCGACAAGCCGCAAGCCGAGGCACTGATGGCGTCGGGCGCCACCTGCATCGCCTATGAAACCGTGACCGAGGCGCAGGGCGGCCTGCCGCTGCTGCGTCCGATGTCGGAGGTCGCCGGGCGTATTTCGGTGCATGTCGGGGCCAGCTATCTGCACAAAGCCTATGGCGGACGCGGCGTGCTGATGGGCGGCGTACCGGGCGTCGAACCGGCGAAGGTCGTCATCATCGGCGCGGGCGTTGCAGGTATCAACGCGGCTCAGATGGCCGCCGGGCTACAGGCCGACGTGACCGTGTTCGACGTCTCGGCGCACAAGCTGATCGAGATTGACCGCCTGTTCCACGGCCGCGTCAAGACCGCCTATTCGGCCCGCGCCGCTCTGGCCGCTGCCGTGGCCGAGGCCGATCTGGTCATCGGAGCGGTGCTGATCCCCGGCGCGGCAGCGCCCAAGCTGGTCACGCGCGACATGCTGAAGACCATGAAGCCCGGCGCGGTGATGGTTGATATCGCCATTGATCAGGGCGGCTGTTTTGAAACCTCGCACCCGACCACGCATCAGGACCCCATCTTCCTCGTCGATGGTATTGTGCACTATTGCGTCGCCAACATGCCGGGGGCGGTGGCGCGTACCTCGACTTTGGCGCTCAATAACGCCACCATGCCCTTTGTGGTGAAGATGGCGAAGCTGGGCGTGGCCGAGGCGCTGAATGCCGATACGCACCTGAAGGCCGGGCTGAATGTGGCGGGCGGCCATATTCGCCACGCCGCCGTGGCCGAGGCGCTCGGCCTGCCGTTTGTAGCCTGAGGCACAGGCGGCTACAGGGTGCGGCGTCCTGCCGCACCTTGAAGTTCTTTTTTTCGGGCTGAAGGTCTGGAAATCCCTCTGGGTGACCCTATCTACAGCGTACCAGCCGGTCAGACGTCCCCCCCCCCCTGAACTGTCCGGCTGAAGATGGCGCTTGAGACTTCCCCCCTGGTCTCAAGCGCCTTTTCTTTTTTGGTGCCCCTACTTCGGCCAGTTCGGCAGGGCGTGGGTCATCAGGGGCCACAGATTGTTGCGCGCGGCCTGCGCCGGACGCGCATTGTTGCGGTCGGTCGGCGCGGGCAGGGTCACGGCGGGCGAGGTCCGCATGGTCTGCCCCGGATAGTAGTCCATATGATCGAAATTGCGGTCCACCGCCGGGTCGAGCCACAGGAAGGTTGAGGGAATCTGATAGTTTGAGACATTGGCCGGGCGTGGTTTGGCCCCCGTCCGCCCCAGGGCGGCGGTCAGCGGCGCGTCGATTTCGCCCGTAAAGGTCGCCGCGAAATTGCCCGGCGGATAGGCCAGCATCAGAATCTTGTCAGCCTTCGACGCCAGAATAGAGATGCGTTCGGCCTTGGCCTCCACGCCCTTATAGCGTTTGGCGAAGGCGTCAGCATTGACCGCCGGTGCCGTCAGGCACACCTCGCGGAAGCGGCGTTTGACCGTCTTGAGGCACTCCAGACCGACCCGCCCGCCTAGGCTGTGCGAGATGAAGTTTACCTCGGCCGCCGCGCCGCAATGGGTATCGACAAATTCCGCCAGCCGTTTACCGGCGGCGATCGCGTCGTGGTGCTCGGTGATATAGTTGAGCGGCGTCCCCCCCTCGCCCGGCCACAGCACGCCGATGACCAGATAGCTTTCATCGAGGCCGAGGAACTGCCGCACGCCGGACAGGGCGTTCAGACCATCGCGCATGGTCACATTGTAGCCGTGCGTCACAAAGACCAGCCGGCGGTTGGCCACATAACGGGCCAGCAGCGCCACATCGGCATAGGTTTGCACGCCGCTGGCATAGGGTTTGATCACCTCGCCATCGCGTTTGGTGACGTAATGCAGCCGCGCTTGCCCGAGGTCAGCGACCGCCGTGGTCCCCGGATTGGGGCCGCCGCGCACATCGAAAAACCACACGGCCTACCCCTTGTTCGTCACGGTTTTCAGGGCGTCGCTGGCCGCACGCAGGGCCGAGGTCAGGTCCTTGGCGATCGGGGCCAGAGGCACGGCCAGCAGGCCCAGAATCGTAGCACCCAACATCACCGTCTGAGGCGGCACTGAGGTCGCTGCATCCGCATAGACAAAGGCCCCACCACACACCCATGCCAGCCCCAGCGACACCACCGCCGCCGACAGACGGGCCTTGGCGCGATAGTCGTGGTCGGCCAGCTCAAACGCCGCCTCCAGCCGCGCCCGCACCAGCGCATCAAACCGCCCCAGCGCATCAAAGGCCTGCTGCGTGCGGTGGGCTTCGGTGGCCGTTACCTCCGGTTCCACGGCCTTCAGCGCCACCGGACCGTCGGCCTCAAGAGGCGGCGGTGGCGGGTTTTTGATCAGACGCACCGCGTCTTTCAGACTGGCCACCTCCACCGGCGCGGGGGCAGACGCCTCCGACGAGGCCAGCTTCACGCCCGGCGCGCCCGTATCCAGCAGCCGGTCGAGCAGCGCCTGCGGGTTGTCGTCGTTCAGCCCCAGCCGCACCATGGCGATCACCGTATTGATCTGCTGCTCGTGCGGCGTGCCATTCAGCCAGTAACCGCGCAGCACCGGCTCCCACGAGCGCCCCAGCGCCACACTGAGCGCCGGTTCCAGCGCCTCATAAACCGTCTTGATATGCTTGTAACCGCAGGCGGACACCCCGCCATTGGGCAGTATCCCCCGCGACGCATCGACCAGCGCTGAGGCCGCCGTCCCGACCGCGCCGGTAGCCAAAATCACCGCCCCGGCATGATCAATAAGTTGTGTCGCCACCGTTGCATCGGCCATGACATCCCCCTTTGGATTAATACAACCTTAAGATGATAACCACGTTATAAACGCTGTGTAAAGAGTGCGAAGCTCTTGCTTTGCGATCTCATCCTTGTCACAGGCTCAAACAGGGAGGACAAGTAATGACCGATATTTTTGCGGCCACGCTCGACGACCTGCCGCGCGTACAGGCGCTGGCGCGCGACATCTGGCCGGAATGTTTTGCGGGCATCCTGCCGCCGGAGCGCATCGGCCCGATGGTCGAAGCCATCTACGCGCTGGACACCCTGCGCGACGACGCGCAGGTACGCGGGCATCGCTACTGGCTGGCACAGGTCGATGGGCACGACGCCGGCTACGTTTCCGCCTATCCGGAGGGTACGCGCCTGTGGCTGAAGAAGCTCTATCTGCGCCACTCCTGCCGCGGCAAGGGCACGGGCAAGGCCCTGATCGCGACCGCCCTGAAGGCTTTTCCCGACGCCCGCGAACTGGCCCTCTACGTCAATGACGGCAATGCCCCGGCCATTGCCTTCTACCACGCGCAGGGCTTTGAGATCGAAGCCACCGTCCCTGTGCGCATGGGCCCGTTTGACTTTACCGACCACATCCTGCGCAAGGCCCTGTGATCTGATCGGACACGCCCTGAAATAATATTTCACAGGACGTGAATTTCATGGCACCTTGTCCACAGGCGTCACTGCCATTTGGAGGAATTGACACAGGGAAGACCCAAAGGCGCCCTGAAGTCTTGTTAAAGACACCCCCGCTGCCAGGAAACGGAGGTCACACATGCCGAACCCGCCCAAAATCCGCCGCATCCGCACGGACGAACTGTTTATCGTGCGCGATCTGGCCATGCTGATCTGGCCGCGTCTTTATCGCAACGTCGTCTCCCCGGTGCAGATGGACGCCATCATCAGCGCCCTGTTCGATCTCGACACCCTCGAAGCCGATATGGACGAACGCGGCCACGTTTATTGGGTGGCCGAAGTGAACGGCAAGCCCGTGGGCTTTCTGTCGGCCGCCGCCGAAGACGGGCACGTCAGCGTGCACAAGATCTACGTCCTCGAAGACTATCGCGGTTTCGGTATCGGCAAGGCCCTGATGCAGGCCGCGCTTGGCCATTTCGACGACACCCGCACCCTGTCGCTGATCGTCCCCAAAGACCACGACCACGGGATCGGCTTCTCGCTGAAATCCGGATTCACCTTCGATCACGAAGAACCCACCCGCGTCGGCGGCTATGACCTCACCAACTACGTGATGCGCAAAAGCCTTGATGCCGCAGTGGCGTCGTAGGTCGGGATTTCAGATTCTGGATTTCAGATTCTGGGGCCCACTGGCCCCAGACCCCATAAAGGGCGCTTTCCCTTATACCTCCCCAGCTTGCTGGGGTATAGCGCCAGCGAAAGTATAGCTTTCGCCAGCGTTGGGACCGCACGAACCGCCATTGGCGGTGAGATGCGGTGGTGGGGGCTTTGGTTGATCGCCACAACCTCACCCCGCCCGCATCAGCGCCTCCAGCGACGGCCCGCCCAGCCACGCCTTCCACACGAACACCAGCGCTCCGTGCAGCAGCACCGCCGGCCATAACGACCCGGTACGCCAGCGCATCAGCGCGCACCCCAGCCCGATCAGCCCGGCATTGAGCAGAAAGGCCGGATGCAGAAACAGCGTCGCGCCCGGCAACAGCACCAACGCCTCAAATACGTGCCACAGCACGAAGATCAGCGTGCCCACACCGATCCATCGAACGGGTCGCGTGCTTTCCGTCTGCGCCGGGATCATCAGCCCGCGAAAGACGATTTCCTCGCTGAACGCCGGGACCAGCATCACGCTCAGCCACAGCCCCAATAAACCTGCCTGCGGCGACGCGACCTGCAATATGCCGCTGCCAAAGCCGATCACCGCCACGGCCAGCGTCACCGCCGCCGACACCCCCGCGCACCACGCCCAATCCTTCAGCGACGGCCAGACGATCAGGCTGCGCCCGGCGCCCGTTACCCGCTCGCGGATCAGGCGCCACAGGCTCATTTGTTCGCCTCGGCCTCCAGCGCCGCCTTGCGCTCGGCCAGCAGCGTCTTGCCCTTGCTCTTATCGGCTCCGGTCATCTGCCCTTCCAGCGCCTTGAGCTTCTCCTTGGCCTCGTCATTCTTTTTCTCGGCCGACAGGCTGTACCACGCGAAGGCGCTGCCGCGATCCTGCGCCATACCCATGGCGTTTTCCGCCATGATCCCCAGTTGCAGCATGGCCGATCCATGCCCCTTCAACGCGGCCTTTTCAAACCAGCTTTTGGCGTCCGAATAAGAGGTCTTTACCGATAATCCTTTGAGGAACATGTAGCCGACATAGTACTGCGCATTGCCATCGTCCTGATCCGCCGCCTTGCGGAACCACTTATAGGCCTGATCATTATCGGCTTCGAGGAACTCGCCGGCAAAGTACATGTAACCGAGGCTGTATTGCGCCTCAGCATTGTCCTGCATGGCCGACAGGCCGAACCATTTGAAGGCCTCGGCCAGGTCCGGTTCCACGTCTTTACCATAGTAATAGACATCACCCAGTTCGTACTGCGCGTTGTCATCGCCCAGTTTCGCCGCCTTGAGCAGCCATTCCCGGCTTTTGGCCGCGTCCTGGCTCAGGCCACCGCGTCCCTCATCATAAAAGACAAAGACCTTATAGGCCGCGCCGGCCTGATCTTTGGTGGCCGCCTGCTGGTACCATTTCAGCGCCTCGGCATCGCTCTTGTCGCGGCCTTCGCCAAATTCGTACATGATCCCCAGATCGTACATGGCGTCGGCATCGCCCTTGTCTGCCGCCGTGCGGTAATGCTCATAGGCGGCCGCGAAATCGACCTTTTCGCCATACAGGCCCAGCACCGCAATATTGCCCAGTTGCGCGTGCGCCCCGGCATGACCTTGCGCGGCGGCCTTTCTGTACCATTCGATGGCCTTGGCATTGTCTTCGGCGACGCCATAGCCGCCATCGTAGTAATAGGCGGTGCGGAACTGCGCTTCGGCCAGCCCGGCCTCAGCGGCCTTCTGCGCCCATGTGAAGGCCTCGGTCCAGTTGCGCTCCACGCCCTTGCCCGTGAAATAGAGCAGGCCCAGCGCGTGCATGGCCACCGGGTCGCCCTTTTCGGCGGCGGCCTTCACGGCGTCAAACGGTTTATCGGAAAAGGCGGTCGGCGCGGGCTTGTCAAAGGCCTGAGCGGCCAGCGCCGCATCACCCACGAACAGGCCACCCGCGATCAGCAGCGCGGAACAGAAGGTTTTCAGAGACATAGGAGGCTCCCCCCGGAACGATAATACCGCTCCCTTGTGCCAAACCTGCCCCGAAAAATCCACTGCAAAGCGAGCTGGCCTGAGGTTTTCACTTGGTCGCGCAATTTTTCCGCAAAGTGCCAAGAAGCTTTTATGGCACTTTGTCGAATTGCGCTCCAGCTTAACAAAAGGTAACCTTGCCCCCCTTTTGCAAGCGCCCGATTTCGCCTATGTGTAGAGACTACACACGGGCTTTTTAAGGGAGCTACCCTCGTGATCAAGCTGAAGCGTATTC
>NZ_JAIWNX010000144.1 GCF_020217185.1 Asticcacaulis sp. | reverse complement strand
GCCCAGCGCGCTTTCCAGTCGCGCCACGGCAGCGGCCATAAGGGTGGTGATCAGCGCGTCTTCCTCATCGTGAGTGACGCGCAAAAACAGCTTCGCTTCAGCGAGCGACACAGGATCAGAAATGAGGGAAATTCCTATACATCTCAACGCGTTGAGGTCAGGGGTGGAATCTAAGACACCCCACCACCACATCTCGCCTTCGGCTCGTGCGGTCCCCCTCCCCGCCACAGGCAGGGAGGTGTAATCCGACTACGATGCAGCGATCTTCAGCAGCTTCAGCGCATCAAAATTCTGCACCCCGCCGCCGACGCGCCGGGTGGTGTAGAACAGCACGTAGGGCTTGGCCGAATAGGGGTCGCGCAGCACGCTCAGGCCCGCGCGATCAACGATCAGATAGCCGCGCGCGAAGTCACCAAAGGCCACGGGCGTGGCATTGGCGGCGATGTCGGGCATGGCCTCGATCTCCTGCACCGGATAGCCGAGCAGTTGCGGCAACTGTCCCGCCTGCTGGGTCGGCTGCCAGATGTAGTGACCGTCGGCGTCCTTGAACTTGCGGATCGTCGCGGCCGTGCGGCGGTTCATCACAAAGTGCGCGTTTGGACGATACTGTGCCGCCGGGGCGTAGATCAGGTCCATCAGCGCGTCGGTCGGAGCCGATGCGGCGAAGCCCGAAGCCGCGCCGCTGGCCACATAGCCGATCTGCCCCCAGCTCGCGGAAGGATTGGCCGCCGTCGCATAGCTGAGGAAGCCCTTGGGCTTGTTGACGCCATCACCGGAGACAAAGGCTGCGGTTTCCTGCGCCGCGAAACTGTCTTCGAGTTCCGCCGCCAGCCATTCATCGAGATTGATGAAGCTGTCGTCCAGAAGCGCCTGAGTGGCCGCCGGCGAGGCGTAAAGCTCGGCCGCCGGAAACTCCATCAGCGACAGGGTGGCCGGGTCGGTTTCCGGGCGGCTGGCCGCTTCCGCCACCCAGCCCGCCGCGACGCCCGCCGTCGAAATCGGCTTACGGAAGGTGGCCGCGCCGACGGTCCGCACCGTGGCCAGCGATCGCATCGGCGACACCTGCGCCAGACGGCGTTCGATAAAGCGCTCGGTCTCATAGGGGGCCAGGGCGCCGGAGCCGGAACCGGTCGAAAGCCCGGCCTTCAGCTCAACCGTCACGCGGCCATAGCGCATATAGCTGTCCCAGGCGGACCTGGTTTCGTCCGGCTGCGGCGACGGGGCCGACAGTTCGGGGCGCGCCTTGTGGCTCATCAGGCGATCCAGCCGCGACTGCGCGCTTTGCAGACCCTGCTCGATGCGCTCGACCTTATCGTCGATCAGCGGATCGGACGACTTCTTTTCGAGCGCGCTGAGGCGCTGATCATTGGCGGTCTTGAAGGCCTCGAAGGCCGATAGCACGTCGTGCAAAGCCGCACGCACCTCGGTCGAAGCGACCGCGTGTTTGGTTTCTTTCATTGATGTCTCCTGAAAATCCGCTCTCCCTCAGGGGAGACGCGAAGAGGTTTGCGCCACGCGGAACCGCGCGCTGGGCAGCATGGGGAAGGTCACCAGCGACACCTCCCACAACGATACGGCGCTCAAAACCCGCAGGCGGCCCGTGGCGTCGGGGCGCATCTTTTGCGCCTCAAAACCAATGCTGAGGCCGTCGATCAGGCCCGCTTCGGCGACACTGGCCGCCATGCGGGCTTCGGACGTGACGGGGATGATCCGTCCCCGGACGAACAGACCGGTCTCGTCTTCAAACACTTCATCCCACACGCCTACGGGCGTGTGGACAGTGTGCTGATAGAGCATCCGCACCCCTTCGGGCCCGGAACGGATCAGGCTGTCGCGAAAGGCGCCTGGCACCACCACATCGTCGTTGAGATCGCGCTCAAAAAAGCGCGAGGCATAGCCTTCGATGGGCACCATCAGCCACGCTCCTGATCGAGCTTGGCCTCAATGCGCGACAGCGCGGCACGGGTGGCCAGCGCCTGTTCCTCCAGCCGCGCCAGACGCTCCACGACGCCCGCCTGCTGTTGCAGGCGCGCCTCCAGCGTATCGAGCCGCGCGCTGGCGCGACCGAACCACATCAGGGCCGCCGCCGATTGCAGGACGATGGTGACGATGACGCCACCGGTGAAGATGTCAGTCATCGGCCCTCCCCTCAGGCTTTTCCGCTGCACTCAGCCCCGCCAGCCGCCGCTTCTCCGCTTCGCTGACAAAGGCCGCCGCGTTGAGCCGCGCCCACAGGGCTTCGCGCTCCACCGACAGGGCGGGCAGCGCATCCAGCTCCGGCACCAGCCGCGCCTGCGGATATTTGGCCGCCAGCCAGTTGGACAGGCCGCGCGTCGTCCGTTCGACCAGCGGCAGGACGGTGTGTCGCCAGAAGGCGGCATTGGCTTCGCGGTAATTGGCGTAGCTGTTGTCGCCGGGGATGCCCAGCAGTTGCGCCGGAATGCCAAAGGCCAGGGCGATTTCGCGCGCCGCCGCATGCTTGCCCGCGATAAAGTCCATTTCCGATGGCGACAAGGACATCGGCTTCCAGTCGAGCCCGCCTTCCAGCAGCAGGGGCCGCCCGGCATTGTCCGTACCCGTATGGGTATCGTCCAGTTGCGCCTTCAACCGCTCGAACTGATCTTCGGTCAGGCGCTCAGACCCCTTGCCGCCATAGATCAGCGCGCCGGACGGTCGCGCCGAATGGTCGAGCAGCGCCTTGTTCCAGGCACCAGACGCATTGTGCACGTCGATGGCAAAGGCGGCGGCTTCCAGCGGCGAAAACCCGTACCAGTCATCGAGCGGGTGCCACTGTTTGAGGTGCAACACCTTCAGCCAGCCCTCATTATCGCGCCCGATACGCACCGATCGTCCGTCCACCCCATAATCATAAGCGTCGGGCCAGCCGCGCGCATTGGGCACGACCTTCACGCGCTCAGGGCGCAGGGCCCACAGCTCCCTCTGACCGTCCGGGCGTTCCGCTGCCTCCAGATAGGCATTGCCTGCGGTTTGCAGCGAAGCGTAAAGCGCCTCACGCAGGTCGGCCCCGCCCTGCTCGCCATTGGGCCGCTCCATCAGTTGCGCCAGCGGATGCGTGGGGTCGTGACGACCATTGACATCGACGCGCAGCGGCACCGAGGCCGCAGCCTCCGCAATCATCCGTATACAGCGATAGGCCACGGCGTTGCGCGCAAAGCCTTCGCGGGCCAGCGCCTCATAGGCGCGCGGCGTCCACTGCGGTCGCCCGGCCCCGGTCAGCGCGATCAGGGCGCGCGAGGCCGACTCCTTGGTTTCCGGGATTTCAGGCGGTATTTCGGGCGCACGGCGTCGCCGCCCGAACAGGTCGTTAAGAAAGGTCATAGTGTTCTCGAAAACGTTACATCCGCCGCAGTCGCGGCTCGGCGCGGCCGTCGATCAGCAGGGCCGTGATGGCCCAGACCAGCGCATCGGCACGGTCCGGCGAATGGTCCAGCGACCCGTCGCCCAGCCCCATCAGCTCCTCTTCGAGCAGCGGAAACTGACCCACATGCACCACCCGTCCCTGCTCATAAAGCGCCGCCACCGGCTCAGCGCGCAGACGTTTACCGACGCGCGCCCGCACCTTATGCACGGGCACCTCAACGCCCGCGCTTTTGAGCACCGTCTCGACCATATCGCCACCCTGATTAACCTCGGCCACCACCCGCCGGACGGCGTGCTCACGCACCAGAGCCGCCGCTTGCGTCGCCCATCCGGTGGGCGAGCGGCCGGACACCGAAGCGTCCTTGAGCACATAGGCGCGATCGCCCCGCCGTCCGGCGACGATCAGGCCGCACGCATCTCCATTCTGGGTCACGGGCGGGTCCACCGCCACGATCACCTCATCGAAGGTGGCCGGTGCATTGCCGCGACAGGCCTCGAAATCCGCCGCGCGCCACAAGGCACGATCGGAGGCTTCGACCACCTGCCCGTCCAGCTCCTGCGCCGCCAGCCGCGTGCCGCCATAGAGGGTCTCAAGGCCGGACAGAAAGCTGTCCGACAGAAATTGTGCGTTCTCCTTGGTCGCCGCCCGGCGGATTTCCAACCCCGGCTCGGCCATCAGCTTGCGCAGCGCCGCCACCGGTTTGGGCGTCGTGGTGACGCACAAACGGGGCCGTTGCCCCAGCCGCAAGCCCATGCGCAACAGCGCCAGAGTCTCCGCCGGCTTGCGCCAGACGCAGAATTCGTCAGCCCACGCATAATGAAACTGCGGCCCGCGCAAACTTTCCGGGTCTTCGGCGGAAAAGGCATAGGCCATCGCCCCGTTGGGCCAGATGAGCCGCCGCCGCGAAATTTCGTATTCGGGCCGCCCGTCGTGCGCCGCGATGGCTTTGAGGCCTGACGGCCCGTCGATCATCACTTCGCGCACATCGTGCAGGCTGGGGCCGATCAGGGCGATCCGCACGCCCGGTTCGGCCATTTCCTGCACCCATTCGGCCCCGGCGCGTGTCTTACCCGACCCGCGCCCGCCCAGCAGCAGCCAGGTCATCCAGTCGCCTTCCGGCGGCGTCTGGTGCGGGTGCGCCTGCGTGCCCCAGCGATCGAACCAGTCTAAATCCTCATCCGATACCAGATGCTGGTCCATCCACTGATCCAGCTTGTTCTGCCAGGTCGGCACGCATTCGAGTTGCGATATCAATGAGTTTAGCCCGGACCTCAGCGCGCCGGGTTTCATATCGAGCCTTGCGCTCTTCGGGGCTGAGAAGGGGGGTTGTGGTGTCACCGTCATCCATTTCCGTTTCTCCGAAACGGCTGATGAGCTCATGCACCCCCTGTACGGCCTTGGTCACAAGGGCGAGGTTTTTCGCCTTGCGTTCGATCCCGGCCTCGTCGTCGGCCTTGTTGATCCGACCATAGTCACGGATCAGTTCCTGACCGAGAGCCAGTAGTTCTGACTGCTGCGATTGCATTTCGATCCGCATTTCTGAGAGTGTGAGCGCATGTCCGTCCATGCGCCTTTTATAGCCCGGCCCCGGAATGCGGGGACAAAACGGCCTTTATAAAAATCAAGTCAATGATCTGATTTATGAAATCCGGACGGATAGCGGGGACAGGCCGTATGCCTAATTTGCATGTAACCTGTAAAAAGCTGTCACAATGTTATGCTACCTTTTGTCTCGCACAGATAGGCGATGCGGCGGTTTTCAGCATCATTGGTTTTTTTAAGCTTACTTTACCCATTTTTCAAAGTCGGGCCGCAGGCAACTGCGGCCCCTTTCTTTTTGTATGGCGACGTACCGCCTCAGAAGGTCACGCCGGTCAGGGCCTGAGAGGCGTCCCACAGACGCGCACAGGCTTTTGCATCAAGGGCGGCCTTGGGGATGCGGGCCTCGGTCGGATAGCCGCGCACCTCGCTCAACCCATCAGGTCCGTAATAGCCGCCCGAGCGCGCCAGAGGTGATGTGGCCGCAAACAGGGTTGGCAGGGCGCCCTGCCATACCGGCTGGAACAGGAACCACAGGGCGCTGCGCGTGAAGCCCATGGCGCTGTGACGGCCCGGCGCATTGTGCAGCAGATCGGTGCGCGCGACACCCGGATGCGACGCCATACTGGCCACGCCCCACCCGGCGGCCTCGCTACGGTGATGCAGTTCCAGCGCGAACATCAGGCAGGCCAGCTTCGACTGGCTATAGACGCGCATCGGATTATAGGCGCGTTCGGCATTGAGATCATTGAAATCGATGACACCATTGCGCGCCGCGACGCTGGATAAACTGATGACGCGCGCCTGATCCGCCTTTCGCAGCAGGGGCATCAGGCCGGCCGTCAGGGCGAAGTGCCCCAGATAGTTGGTGCCCATCTGCACCTCGAACCCGTCTTCGGTCTCCAGCCGTCTGGGCGGCATCATGACCCCGGCATTATTGATCAGCAGGTCGAGATGATCCGTTTGCGTGCTCAGCCGCTGGCAAAAGGCGGCAACCGAGCGCAGGCTGGCGAGATCAAGCGGTTCAAAGCGCACCTGCGCCGCAGGCAGGAGGCTGCGGATCTGGCTGACCGCCTGCGCCCCCTTGTCTGCGCTGCGCCCGGCGATGATGACTTCGGCCCCGGCCTGCGCCAGGGCGAGCGCGTCCTCATAGCCCAGCCCCCCGGTGCCGGTGACCACGGCCAGACGGCCCTTTTGCGACGGCATGTTGGAGGCGGTCCATCTGACCATCGGCTTTCCCTTTCAATGAAATTACACTTGGTGTAAAATAGAATTACACTAAGTGCAATTTTACACCAAGAGAAATTTTATGCCCGCTGACACAGGTCCGAACACCCCGCCCAAGGACGGGCTGCGCGAACGCAAGCGCCGCGAAACCTTGCAGCGCATCACCGATGTCGGCATGGGTCTGTTTCTGCAAAAGGGTTATGAGGCGACGACTCTGGATGAGATCGCCGCCGCCGCCGGCATTTCGCGCCGCACCTTCTTCTATTATTTCAAGTCCAAGGATGACATCCTGCTGTCGCTGCAAAACGGTATGGGCGAAGTGATTATCGCGGCCCTGAAAGCCGAAAGCGCCGATAAGCGCCCGCTCGATGCGGTGCGCGACGCGGTGATCGCCGTGTGCGCCCGCTTTCCGGCCGACGAGATGAGGGCGATTGACCGGCTGATGCGCTCTATCCCGGCCGTACAGGCCCGCAAGCAGGCGAGCTATGTTCAGCATGAGGACGATCTGTTTCAGGCCCTGCGTCAGCGCTGGCCCGACCCACAGCGCGAAACCGGGCTGCGGCTGGTGGCCATGCTGTCCATGGGGGCGATCCGCCTGTCGTTCGAGGCGCTGAACCGCGAAAACGGCGCACGTCCGATTGCCGATCTGCTGCACGAAGCCTTTGCGGCGCTGAAGGCGGAAGTCTAAACCCTACTCGCCCTTGTTGGACATGTCTTCCAGCAGGTCAAAGGCCGCGAAATCGAGCGCATCTTCGGGGTCTTCGAGCGCCGTTTCCGAAATCGTCTGCCCACGGACGGACACGCCGCGCCGGTGCACCTCTTCGCGGTCGCCGCAGATCAGATAGTGCCAGACAGGCAGGTCTTTCCCTTCGTGCAGGCGGCGATAGGCGCACGAAGCCGGCATCCATTCCAGCGCCTCGATATTGTGCGGCGTCAACTTGATGCAGTCGGGCACGTATTTATGCCGATCCGGGTAGTTGGAACAGGCGCAGGTGCCGGAATCGAACAGGCGGCAATGGACGCGCGTCGGGATGATTTCGCCTGTGTCTTCGTCTTCCAGCCGGATCAGGCAGCACAGACCGCAGCCGTCGCACAGCGACTCCCATTCGGGTACGGTCATTTGCGAAAGGGTCTTGATCTGCCAGAAGGGTCGGGTGGAGGGCTGGGTCATTTCATCCTTCATCCTCCCCTGTGAGCCAGGCGAACGGGGGAGGTGTCGAGAGCCTTCGTCGGCTCAGTTGAGCCGCCGAATGGCTCTAAGTTTTGTTTTAACGCGCTTTTCATCCGAAAAGTGCGTCACACTTTTCGGCAAGCGCTCTAGCAAGCGAAGCGCGTCGAGACGGAGGGGGCAGAGTCTGAAACCCGCCCCCTACACCACGGCGCAGGGGAGGCTGTTTGCGGCTTATCCGCTCTGTGGGTGTGGAAATCAAGTGCTTGCCGTTATTCGCGCCGAACGCTACACCCGCCCCATGAATACACGCGCCCCCCTGCTCGCCCTGAAAGACGTCCGCCTGATGGACGGCCTTAACCCGCTGTTTGACGGTGTCGATATCGCGCTGGAACCGCGCGTGCGGGCCTGTCTGGTCGGGCGCAACGGCGCGGGCAAATCGACCCTGATGCGGCTGATGGCCGGGCTTATCGAGGCCGATTCCGGTGAACGCGTCGTCATGCAGGGGATGCGCTACGCCTATGTGCTTCAGGAACCGCAGCCCGTCGGCGACACGGTGCTCGACTGGGTGACGTCTGACGGGGCGGAGCATTACACCGCCGAAGCCGAGCTTTACACCTTCGGCCTCGACCCGACGACCAAGTGCGCCTCTCTGTCCGGCGGCGAAAAGCGCCGCGCCGCCTTGGCAAAAGCCTTTGCCGAAGACCCGGACCTGATCTTTCTCGATGAGCCGACCAACCACCTCGATATTTTTGCCATCGAGGCCCTGGAAGACCAGTTGCGTCAGTTCAAGGGCGCGGCCCTGATCGTCAGCCACGACCGCACCTTCTTAGAGCGCGTCACCCAGCGCTGCTACTGGCTGCACGACCGCCGCATCATGCGCCTCGATTCCGGCTATGCCAGCTTTGAAGCCTGGTCGGAAAAGATCATGGAGGAGCAGGCTGAGTCGCTGCGCCGTCTGGAAAAGGCCATCGAGCGCGAAACCTATACCTTCTACCGCTCGATCACGGCGCGGCGCACGCGCAACGAAGGCCGCGCCGCCCGCCTTCAGGCCCTGCGCGCCGAAAAGATGGAGCGCACCAAACAACTGCCGCGTCAGTTGGAAATGAGCATTGATTCCGGCGGCACGTCGGGCAAGCTGGTGGCGGAGCTGAAAAACATCTCCAAGGGCTTTGGCGACAAGGAACTGCTCAAAGGCTTTTCGACGCGCATCCTGCGTGGCGACCGGCTGGCCATTGTCGGGCCGAACGGCGCCGGCAAATCGACCCTCGTCAAACTTTTGATCGGGCAGATCGCGCCGGATGAGGGCGAAATCCGTCTGGGCACGGCGCTGGAAGTCGCCTATCTCGATCAGGGGCGCGACACGCTGAAAGGCGATGAGACCCTGTGGGACGCACTGGCCAATTCCGGCTCGGATCAGATCATGGTGCAGGGGCAACCGCGCCACGTCGCCGCCTATGCCAAGGACTTCCTGTTCCGCGAAAACCAGTTGCGTCAGCCGGTGAAATCCCTGTCGGGCGGTGAGCGCAATCGCCTGCAACTGGCCCGCGCGCTGGCGTCTGCCACCAATCTGCTGGTGCTCGATGAGCCGACCAACGACCTTGATATGGACACGCTGGACCTGCTGGAAGAGATGCTGGCCGACTATGACGGCACGCTGATTCTGGTCAGCCACGACCGCGACTTTATCGACCGTCTGGCCACCTCGACCCTGGCCCTGAATGGCAAGGGCAAGGCGGTGGAAACCCCCGGCGGCTGGCAGGACTTCCTGCGGCAAAATCCGGACTTTTTCGAGCAACTGAGCCACAAGGCTCCGGCCGGGAAGACCGCGACCAAAACCGCAACGCCCGCTGCATCTGCGCCCAAGGCCCCGGCCAAAAAGCTCAGCTATAAGGATCAGAAGCGCCTCGAAGACCTCGACAAGCTGATGCCGCAATGGCAGGCCGAGATCAAAAAGCTGGAGGCGACGCTGAACGACCCCAACCTCTACGCCAAGGACCCCAAACGCTTCGACGCCACCATGAAGGCGCTGGAAAAGGCGCGGGCCGATCTCGAAAACGGCGAGATGGAGTGGCTGGAGCTTGAGGAAAAGCGCGAGGCGTTGAAGTAAGCCCGTCTCCTGCATCCGCCGTTTACTGGGGCCGGGGACCGCGCCTGACGGGCGTGGTGGCAGGGCCGCCCCCCCACCGTCTTTTTGCGTCCCGCAAAAATCCACCTCCCCCAGTAAACTGGGGGAGTATGGACCTGACGGGCTGAGTTCGACCCTACTTGCGATCCGTCGCCTTGGCCTTGGTGACCTTCAGCTTCTTTTCCTGAAACGCCTCTTCGGTCGAAGGGGTCAGGTTCGGACGCGCGCCGATCACGCCCATGGCGATGGATTGGATGACGTAATAGGTCTCACCGGCTTCCACTTCGAGACGCAGCGTATCGCGCGTTTCGAAGGAGATATTGTATTCGTGCGTGCCCGGTTCGGCGACATGGACGAAATAGGTGCCGTTGGTCAGCTTGCCGATACCCGTATCCCCTTCACGCACCGAAAAGCTGACGGCCGCGCCGACAAAGCGCGAGGGACGGAAGAAGACGATCTGACCCTTGCCTTCCGGCACCGGATCGACGGGGTTCAGCTTGGCCACCGCCTCGGCCGGGGCGGCCGTTGCAGACGCCGAAGACGACGCACTCGACGA
>NZ_JAIWNX010000143.1 GCF_020217185.1 Asticcacaulis sp. | reverse complement strand
CGCGGAAGACGACGAGGCCTCGGACGAAGACGAAGACGAAGACGACGAAGACGAAGAGGACGCCGTTTGCGGCTCAGTGGTCTGGGCCCAGACGCTGGTGCCCATCAGGGTCAGGCTCAGGCAAAGCGCCATGACCGTTTTCGCGTTGATGTTTTTCATAAAAGTAACCCCCATTTGTGGCTTTTGAAAAAGTGTACGATCCCGCCATGCCTATTGTGAGGCGGGCGGTATAGCGGGCGTGAAATCGGCCGCCAGCTTGGCCGAGGCCCGCGTACCGGGCAGGGCCTCCATATGGCCGCCGGTCACCGCCAGACCGAACACGCCCACGGCAATCGTGGTCGCCGCAGACGCGCCGGCATTGTCCCTGGCTCCCAGCCCCAGCTTGAGCGCGCGGATGGGGATTTGACGGCCTTCGAATTCGAGATAACGGGCGGCCAGCACCAGCTTTCCGGGCTTCCCTCCCATGCCGGGCTTACCCGTATCGACCACCTGCCCCTTGCCGGGCGTGCCTTCGGGTATGGCCACGGCGCCATTCAGCAGCACGGGTTCGGCCAGCTTGAGCGGGAACATGTCGCCGACCGTGGCGCTGCGCGTGGAGACCAGCTCGATGATTTCGACCACGATCGGCGTGCCATTGGGCACCACCGCCGCAGCCGGGACCGCCACGGGCTCAGCCACCGGGGTAGCCGTCGTTTCAGACGGCGGGGTTTCGGTGGATTGCGCCCACACGGTCACAGGCACAAGCGCAGTCAGCGCCGCCAGAACAGCCGCAGTCAGGATTTTAGGCATCTGAAAAAGTCTCCCCCGGTCGTCCTTCGCCGTTTCCGGCACCCCGCTCCGGCACCCCGCGCGCGTTTTAACAGACTATCGGGCACCTGCAAATCGTTTTCCGCACCCAGCCGCCGCTGCGGAGCCCCCTCGTAAAGCACTATTATACCCGCTGGCCGCCAATATCGGCGTTCCATTAGGGCAATATTAAGCGGCAGAGCTTAGGTTAAGGCCGTTGCAACCTTACCGGAACCCGCGCGCCTGATGACCCGCACCCGTCGAACCCGTCTGTCTGCCCCGTCTCAGGCTCTTGTGGGCGTGGCCCTTTTGAGCCTGAGCGTCCACGCGCCCGCCCTGGCGCAGACTCAGGCTCAGGCGCGCCTGTATCTCGACTGGCCCGGCAAGCGCGCGCCGCAAGAATCGACACCGCCCGCGGTCCCCGAAACAGCGCCCGCTACGCCGCTGCAACACGCCCTGCCCAATGCCGCCACGGGTCAGCCGGGCTTTGACATCCCGCCGTCGCCCTATGGGCAGGTCGGCAACCCCTATCGCCACGAACTGAACTGGCGCGGCAAGACCGCTCCGGTCAATGCGCAGGCCACCGCGCCTCAGACGGCCCAGCAAACCGCACCGAAGACCGAACTGGCCTCCAACTGGACGCCGGTGCCACAATCGCGCTTTGACGCCCCCCGCCGCCCTGCCCCTGTACCGGCCACGGCCCCGGCTCAGCCTGCTCCTCAAAAGGTCGAAGCCGCCCCGCTGCCGACACCCCGGACGCCCGAAACCATTCCGGCGCGCGTCGCCAATCCGGTGCCCCTGCCGCAGCCCAAGCCGCCCGTCGTCAGCGCCGAAACCGTCGCGCGCGAAACCGCGCCGGTGGCCACGGTGAAACCGGCCCCGACTCCGCCGGTTCCGACGCCGCCGGTTCAGGCGCAGGCCGAGCCGAAACCCCAGCCTCCGGTTCAGGTTCAGCCGCAAGCTCAGCCCCAGCCGCGTCCCGACAGCGGCTACCGTCTGCCGGCCAACAGCAAATATGCCGGTCGCGTGTCGCCGGAGCTGGAGGGTCGCCCGGCGGTCCCCGCACAGGCCGCCGCGCCCGTAGCGCAAAAGCCGGACGCCCCTAAAGCGCAGGCCCAAACCGCCCCGCAAACCACCGCTGAGGCCAAACCGGCCGCAACCGCCCAGACTCCGGCAGCCAAGACGCCCGCAGCAAAGGCTTCCGCGCCAAAAGCTGGGGCGAAAACCGCAGACACCAAAACCGCCGAAGCCAAACCGGCGGACGTCAAGACCGCCACCGCTCCGGCCGCCACCGCCCCTCTGGCGCAGGCCGCTGAGCAGGAATCGGCCGAGCCCTACACACCCTTCGTACCGGGCAGCCGCGCCACCACGGCGTCGCAGGCTCCGCGCTTCTATTCGCTGCACCGCGCCTATGGCTATGAGCCCGATCCGGCCCCGCACACGGGCGGCGATCTGGCAATCGACCCCAATGCCGTGCAGACCCCGGCTCAGGGCAAGGCTTCTGAGACGTCAGGCTCCGGGGCGACCAGTAAAGCTCAAAAGACCGACCCGACACCCGCCAAAGACAAGACGCTTTAAGGCTCCGCCATGCCCTCGACCCTGCACCACCTGATTGATCTGGCCAAGGAACCCTCCTCGCAGAAGCGCCGCGAACTGCTGCGTCAGGTCACCACCGTCTTCATGGCCCACCCGGAACAGGTCGAAGGGCCTGAGATGGCCCTCTATGACGAAGTGATGAGCCAGTTATCGTCCGAAATGGAAACGGTCGTGCGCGCCGAAATCGCGCGCAAGCTGGCCGAAGCCAAGGTCGCCCCGCTGGGGCTGCTGCGCCGTCTGGCCTCCGACGATATCGAGGTCGCCGAAGCCATTCTGGTCCGCTCAAAAGCCCTGACCGAAAGCGACCTGATGCACGTCGTTTCGACCAAGGGTCAGGACCACCTGCGCGCCGTCTCACGCCGCGAAGAGGTGCCGGAATCGGTGTCGGGCGTCATCGTCGATCGCGGCGACGACACCACGGTCAACACGCTTTTGCGCAATGACGGAGCCCGCCTGTCGCGTGCCACCAACGAGGTGGTCGTTCAGCGCGCCCAGACCAGCCCCGCCCTGCACGACGCCATCGTCAACCGCAAGGACTTCCCCATCGACCTGATGAACGACATGTATTTTGTCGTCGAAGCCCGCCTGCGCGAACGCATCATGCAGGAAAACGCCCGCGTTGATCCGGCGGTGCTGGAACAGGCCCTGTCGAAGTCGCGCAATACGGTGGCCATTGCCCACGGCTCCTTCCCGCCCGACTATGAAAAGATCATGGCCGAGGCGGAAACCCTCTATAATAATCAGAAACTGACCCCGGCCCTGCTGGCCCGCTATATGCGCGATCCGAACCCGACCTGGTTCCTCTGTGCGCTGGCCATCATGGCCGATATCGACTTCCTGACGGCCAAGCACGTGGTGGACAAGCGCGAACTGGACGCGCTGGCCATCGCCTGTAAGGCCGCCGATCTCGAAAAGTCGCTGTTCCTGACCTATGCCATGATCATGCTGGCCGCGCAGGACAATGCCATGGGCAAGGCCGCCGAATACGGCAAGCTCTATGAGCAACTGCCGCGCGATACGGCGCTGCGCACCATCCGCTTCTGGCGCATGCGCCGCGCCGAAGGCCACGCGGCATAAGGCAAACAGCTTGCGCTAGGGTTGATTCCATGTTGATCTAATAATGACATGGAAATTTCAGAACTTGACGCTCAAGCCTTACTTACTGCGCCGAAAACATTGGTGCAAGGAAGAGGCTGGATCAGAAAAGAAAATAGAACAGGACGAGATGCGGTCTTAAATTATGAGGCTCGCATCATGGTTGAAACCTCTTTACCGCAAGGGCTGCGGTTTAGGGTGTCCTTCTTTCCTACAGGAAGCGACAATGCAACTTTTCAACTGGAAATACAACCTGAAGCGACGCGCGGGGTACTCTGGCTTTACAGATTGGAATGGCGGCCTAAAACTGGCCATGCAAATGGCTTTCAGGGGCCTCCAGAATTGCAGGGGCTTATTTTCGCTCCCGGTGAAACGCATGAGCATATATGCACTGACCATATCGCGCCTATTGAGCGGCGCATATTGAAACCTGGTGTCTGTGCTGCCCGGAAAATCCATGTTGATTTTACGGATTATATCTCAGCATTGAACTATGTTTGTGATAAACTCAACATCATAAACCGGGAGGAAATTCCTCCGAGAAACACACAAGCGGAACTAATATGATGATCGCTCTCAACGACATCACCCAACAAGTTTATACAGCAGTATCGAAACTTATTTCGGTTTACGCTGATGGCGGAGCTGTAGTCGTTTCTGTACCTGTTTCATATCCAAGCGGATCATTTGCTGCAATTCGCATTAATAATTCTGGAGAAGGCGTAATTTCTGTTTCAGATGGCGCGGTAGGTCTTCAGGAAGCCATCACAGCAAGCGCTGGAGATTTTTATCCGGGTTGCGCCAAAGCCGCGTCAGAATGGTATGGAATCGATTATGACGGTGCCGACTTGCATCTCGTCAATATAGATATATCGCGTGTTGCAGGAGCCGTTTCCGCAGTTGCTAATGCCTCAGTCATGGCGGCGTCTCGTGCAATTTCCAAGGCAATGGATGCGAAAGAACGGTCGAAGAACTGGGAGTTGTTCGGTATAGTATCCCAAGTTTTTGGTGCTCAAAATGTGGCAAAAACCGCCGACATTAGTGGCAAAGATGCGGATTGGGAGGTTCACAACCTTGTACAATTTGAACACAATAAGGCGGTTTTTGAGTTTGTAAACAAACACCCAAACTCTTTGGCAAGCACCTATATGAAATATTCCGATATTTCTAAATCTGAAGACCCGCCCGCTCTTGTTTCTGTCGTAAGTGCCATTGAAACAATTGGCGTGAAAGGCGGAATGCTGTCAGACGTTTCCAGCATCATTGAACTACGTTCAGAACCTAATCTCTATAGGCAATATGCAGCAAAGCAATATGCGCATTTACAATGAATAAGAACGTCTAACCAACAGAAACATTCAAAATATATTTTAGTCTCTATGCTATTTCATCGGACTGCGTAAATCGCACCCGATAACATATAGAATTTGTTAAGCTAATCCCCCGACCGCACGCGGTTGAGGTTTTCCAGTGCCGTTTCGGCCAGCGACTTCAGACCGTGTTCCACGAAAATCTCGTGCGCGGCCTCCAGCGCATAGGCGGCCTCGGCGCGATCCAGCATAAAGCCGGTAATGTCGCCGCGTGCCACATAGAGACGCCCCAGATTGGTCTGAAGGATGGCCCAGCCGACCGGGTCTTCGCCCGGCTTGACCTGACGCAGTTCCGCCTTGAACGCCGCTTCGGCGTCTTCGAGCGACAGGAGATCGCCCTTCAGCTCGGCCCGGCGCGCCAGACAGGCGGCGCGGTTATTGACGATCTGCGCACGGATCGACAGAGGCTTGGCCAGCGCCTTGGACAGGGCCAGATCGAAGGCCGCCACCGCCTGTTCGGCCAGTCCGTCCTCCTGAATCAGCTCCGACAGGGCCTGTAGCGCCAGGGCGCGGAAATGCGTCTGCGCCACCCAGTCGAGCGGCGTGTGTTCATAGGTCACCACCTCTTCCGGCGGCGTCAGAAGCGCGATGCCTTCGCTGATCATCTGCGGCTGCCCGTCGATCTGCCCCGCCCAGACGTGGGCCAGCGCCAGACGCTGAGTCACGCGCACAAAGGTCACCGGCTCATAGTCAGCATCAAGCCGCGCCAAGAGCGCCGTCAGGTCGTTGATGACCGCCGTCATCAGCCGGCTATCGTGACGATCGAGCCCGACCAGCATCAAAAGATCGGCGCGCTCCAGCCGTGCATCGGCGGCGCTGATCTTGTCCTTGGCGGCCTTGGTCTGGCGCACCAGCGCGTCGAAACGTTCGATGGCGCGGTCGATATGGGCCATAGCCACCAGCGCCGGTTCAAGGTCTTCGCCAATGCCGTGCCGCACGGCCAGACGCGCCGCCAGCCGCCCTTCGGTCAGGGTAAAGGCCGCCAGTAAAGCCGCATCGCTGCCAATGGCGCCGCGCCCGGTGGCCACCAGCGTTTCGGCCGAAACCAGCAGTTCGGCGGTTTCAAACAAATCATAGCCCAGCAGGCAGATTTCCGCCTGCACCAGCGCCGCACTGGCGGCCTCGCTCAGGGTCTTGGCGGCCTTGCCCGCCGACTCCGCCGCCGTGGTGGCCTTGCTGAGCGCCAGGGTGTCGCCGGTGCGCCGCGCGTATTCGCGCCACACCAGTGCCGATTCGAGATAGGGCTCAAAGCGGCTGCGCGTCGAAACCCGCCCGCCTTCGACATCCAGGCCGCGCCCCTGCGTGATCAGCAGTTCGAGCGTCATCAGCTCATAGAGGCTCACATCGGGCTCATACCGCCCGCCCTGCCCCATGATGCGCCTCAGTTCACGGCCAAATTCAAACATGAAAACTACCCTGCGGCGCGGGTCACCCAATCGTCCCAGAACGGAACGTCCGGCCCTTGCCTCTGGGCTGTCTTGCAACTGTGTTGCCGCAAACCCCGCGTTACCGCAGCGGCGGCGCAAGTCCGGTCACATAGCGCTCAAACGCCGCGCCCATGAACGTCAGATGGTCCGGCAGGGCATGACGCGGGCGGAACAGGGCCACGGTGCGGCTATGGGTAAAGCCGTGCAGTGTGGTGGTCACCACCCCTTGCGCCGTATGGCTTTGCGGCACCACGGTCGCGCCGATACCGGCGGCCACCATGCGCAGCGCCCGCTCATCATTCGCCGTGCGATAGGCCAGAGGCGGGCGCACATTGCGGTCGGTGAAATAGCGGCTGGTCTCCGACAAAACCTCGCAGCGCGAACGCACGATCATCGGCTGATCCGAAAGGTCTTCGCCGCGCACCTGCGCCGCCCCGGCCAAAGCATGATCGACGGGCAGGGCCAGCACATAGGGCTCACTATATAACGGCACCGAGCTGTCGTCTTCGACGCGGCGGATCGACAGGGCGTAATCTATCCCCCGCTCGTCAAAACGGTTTAAGATCTCCTGCTCGGTGCCTTCGAACAGGTCGAACCGCCCGCCCGTCTCTTCGGTCAGGCCTGCGTCGCGAAAGCCTTTCAGCAGCCCCGCCACCCAGGCCCCGGACAGGGTCTGCAACACGCCAAGACGCAGGACGCGCGCCTGTTCGGTTTGTGCCAGTTCAGTCAGCGCCACATTGCATTCGTGCAGAATGGTCTTGGCGCGCGGCAGAAAGCGCGTCCCCGCCGTGGTCAGAAACACCCGCTTGTTGTTGCGGATAAACAGGGTGACGCCGAGCTGTTCCTCAAGGCGCTTGATCCCGGAGGAGAGCGACGGCTGGGTGATCAGGCAGGCTTCGGCGGCGCGCGTAAAGGAGCCCGTTTCGACCACGGCCAGAAAATAGCGAAGAAGATAGGGTTCCATTGGACACCTCCGCTTACATACCTCCCCAGCTTGCTGGGGAGGGGGACCGCACGAGGCGCGAAGCGCGAGATGCGGTGGTGGGGGCTTACGGACTCTCGACAAGCGCCGCATGTGGATCGTTCAAAAGATACCCCACCCCCACATCTCGCTCACTACGTTCGCTCGTGCGGTCCCCCTCCCTGACAAGTCGGGGAGGCATAGACAATCATAGATATCATCTATTCATTCTATTTTTATTATCAATTTTTCCAATGATCAAGAGCGGTGTAGGTTTCCCTTAAAGGAAACGCCCCATGCGCCTCACCAGCCAGATCGACACGAACAGCGCCGATTTCACCGCCAACAGCGCCCATATGCAGGGGCTGGTCGATGACCTGCGCGCCCTGACCGCGCGCATCGCCGAAGGCGGCTCAGACAGCGCGCGGCAAAAGCACGTGTCGCGCGGTAAACTGCTGCCGCGTCAGCGGGTCGATGCCCTGCTCGATCCCGGCTCGCCGTTTCTGGAACTGTCGGCGCTGGCGGCGCACGGCGTCTATGAGGACGAGGTGCCCGCCGCCGGGATCATCACCGGCATTGGCCGGATTGAGAACACCGAATGCGTGGTGGTGTGCAATGACGCCACCGTGAAAGGCGGCACCTATTATCCGCTGACGGTCAAAAAGCACCTGCGGGCGCAGGAGGTGGCGCAGATGAACCACCTGCCCTGCGTATATCTGGTGGACTCCGGCGGGGCCAACCTGCCCAATCAGGACGAGGTCTTTCCGGACAAGGACGATTTCGGCCGCATCTTCTTCAATCAGGCGCAGATGTCGGCCAGAGGCATCCCGCAGATCGCCGTAGTGATGGGAAGCTGCACCGCCGGCGGGGCCTATGTGCCGGCCATGTCGGACGAAAGCATCATTGTGCGCCGTCAGGGGACTATCTTTCTGGGCGGCCCGCCGCTGGTCAAGGCGGCGACCGGCGAAGTCGTCTCCGCCGAAGATTTGGGCGGCGGCGATGTCCATGCGCGCGTGTCCGGCGTGGTCGATCATCTGGCCGCCAACGACGCCGAAGCGCTTGCGATGGCGCGGCGCATTGTGCGCAATCTCAACCGCACAAAACCGGCGTCGCTGAAGCTGCGTTACAGCGTCGAACCGCTGTATGAAGCGCGCGAACTGTACGGCCTGATCCCCGTCGATAAGCGCATCCCGATTGATGTGCGCGAACTCATTGCGCGGCTAGTCGATGGCTCGGAATTTGATGAGTTCAAGGCGCTGTATGGCGAAACCCTCGTCTGCGGGTTTGCGCACCTGTACGGCTATCCGGTCGGCATTGTCGCCAATAATGGCGTGCTGTTTTCCGAGAGCGCGCAAAAGGGCGCGCACTTTGTCGAACTGTGCTGCCAGCGCAACATTCCTTTGATTTTCCTGCAAAATATCACCGGATTCATGGTGGGACGCAAGTACGAGAACGAAGGTATTGCGCGGCATGGCGCCAAGATGGTGACGGCGGTGGCCTGCGCCAATGTGCCCAAACTAACCCTTGTTTTCGGTGGCTCCTACGGGGCAGGCAATTACGGCATGTGCGGGCGCGCCTTCGATCCGCGTTTCCTGTGGATGTGGCCCAATGCGCGCATCTCGGTCATGGGTGGCGAGCAGGCGGCCAATGTGCTGGCGACCGTGCGCCGCGACGGCATCGAGGCGAAGGGCGGCACCTGGAGCGCCGAAGACGAGGCCGCGTTTAAGGCCCCGCTGCTGGCGACCTATGAGGCGCAGGGCCATCCCTACTACGCCTCGGCGCGCCTGTGGGACGACGGGGTGATCGACCCGGCGGATACGCGCCGCGTGCTCGGTCTCGGCCTGTCGGCGGCGCTCAATGCGCCCATAGAGCCGACGCGGTTCGGCGTGTTCAGGATGTAGGATGATGACCGCGCTTAAATTAGACCTTGCTGCCAATGGCATAGCCCGCCTGACGCTCAACCGGCCCGACCGGCACAATGCCTTTGATGAGGCGATGATCGGCGACCTGACGCAGACCTTTACGACGCTGGGGGCCAATCCTGCCGTGCGCGTCGTAGTGCTCAATGGCGCGGGGGAGAGCTTCTGCGCCGGGGGCGACCTCCACTGGATGCAGCGCGCCGCACAGAAGACCGAGGCCGAAAACGCGGCCGATGCGCTGGCACTGGCGACCATGCTGCACACGCTGAATGCCTGTCCGAAACCGGTGATCGGCCTGATCCACGGCGCGTGTTTTGGCGGCGGCGTCGGGCTGGCGGCGGCGTGCGACATGGTGATCGCCGCCCCCGATGCGCGCTTCGGCCTGACCGAGGTGCGGCTGGGCCTGATCCCGGCGGCCATTTCGCCGTTTGTAGTGGGAAAGATCGGCGCCTCGGCCGCCCGGCGCTATGTCCTGACCGGGGAACGCTTCAGCGCCGAAGAGGCCCGCCGCATCGGTCTGGTGCACGAGGTGAAGGCCGGGCTCGATGCCGCCGCCGCGCCGCTGATTGACGCCCTGCTGGCCAGCGGGCCTGAGGCCGTGGCCGATGCCAAGGCGCTGATAAGCGACGTGTCGGGCCGCCCCGTCGATGACGACCTGCTCCGCCTGACGGCCCGACGTATCGCGAAGCGCCGCGCCTCCGACGAAGGCCGCGAGGGCATCGCCGCGTTTCTTGAGAAGCGTAAACCGGGGTGGGTGAGATGATGTTCCGCAAACTCCTCATCGCCAATCGCGGTGAAATCGCCTGCCGCCTCATCCGCACCTGTCAACGGCTGGGCATCAAGACC
>NZ_JAIWNX010000142.1 GCF_020217185.1 Asticcacaulis sp. | reverse complement strand
GTCGCCGTCTATTCCGAAGCCGATGCCCAGGCCCTGTTTGTGCGTCAGGCCGACGAAGCGCACCTGATCGGTCCGGCCCCGGCGGCGCAAAGCTATCTGCGCGGCGACGTGATCATCGAGGTCGCCAGACGCACGGGGGCCGAGGCCATTCATCCGGGCTATGGCTTCCTGTCGGAAAACGCGGAATTTGCGGAGGCCTGCGCCGCCGCCGGGATCGTCTTTGTCGGTCCGACGCCGGAGGCCATTCGGGCCATGGCGCTGAAAGGCGCGGCCAAGGCGCTGATGGAAGAGGCGGGCGTGCCCGTCACCCCCGGCTATCATGGCGAGGCGCAGGACGAAGCGACGCTACTTACCGCCGCGCGAGAGATCGGCTTCCCGGTGCTGATCAAGGCCGTGGCCGGCGGCGGCGGCAAGGGGATGCGTCGCGTCGATAACGAGTCTGATTTTCCGGAACTATTGAAATCTTGTCAGGGCGAAGGGCAAAGCGCCTTTGGCGATCCGCGCGTGCTGATCGAAAAATATATCGAGGTGCCGCGCCATATCGAGATCCAGTTGTTTGCCGACAGCCACGGCAACGCGCTCCACCTCTTTGAACGCGACTGCTCGCTGCAACGCCGCCATCAGAAGGTCATCGAAGAAGCCCCGGCCCCCGGCCTGCCTGAGGCCATGCGTCAGGCCATGGGCGAAGCGGCGGTGAAGGCCGCCAAGGCCATTGGCTATCGCGGTGCGGGCACGATCGAATTTATTGTCGATGTGTCCAAGGGGATCACGCAAGCCGCCTTCTACTTCATGGAGATGAACACCCGGCTTCAGGTCGAGCACCCGGTGACCGAGGCCATTACGGGTCTCGATCTGGTCGAATGGCAGTTGCGCGTCGCCGCCGGTGAGACCCTGCCGCTGACCCAGGATCAGGTGCCGCTGAACGGCCACGCCATCGAAGCGCGCCTCTATGCCGAAGATCCTGAACACGACTTTATGCCGTCCACCGGCACGCTGAGCCGTCTCGTCTTTCCGTCCGGGGTTCGCGCCGATTCCGCCGTGGCGCAGGGCGATACGGTCAGCGTCTTTTATGACCCGATGATCAGCAAGCTGATCGTGCATGGTAAGGATCGCGCGGCGGCCTTAGACGCGCTTCGCACCGCCCTGATCCACACCCGGGCCGAAGGGCTGAGGACCAATCTGGCCTTCCTGCGGCGCATCGCCTCCGACCCGGCCTTCCGCGCCGGGGAGATCGATACGGGCTTTATCGGCCGCCATGTCGAGCGCCTGACCGCGCCTTGGCCCGATTATGATTTGCCGACGGATACCCCACCCTCGCCGTGGCATGATGCGACGGGCTTCCGCCTTAACCTGCCTCCCGCCTCACCGGTCGATGTGCGGCATCTCACGGACGCTCTGGACGAGGCGCATGAGGCTTCTGAGGTGGTCGCGCCCATGCCCGGACTGGTCGTCGCGGTGCACGTCACAGAGGGTGAAGCGGTCGAGAAGAACCAGCCGCTGATCGTGCTGGAGGCCATGAAGATTCAACTGACGCTGAAGGCCCCGCGCGCCGGTGTGGTGACGGGCCTAAGCGCCACCACGGGCGAGCAGGTCATCGAAAAAGCGGTGCTGCTGAACGTCACATAATCCTATACCCCTGCCTTTGGCGGGCGATATAAGCAGGGAGACACCCATGACCGATTTTCCGCATCTGCAATTCGCCCACGGCGACGAAATCGACGCCCTGCGCGACACGGTGGCGAAGTTCGCCGCCGCCGAAATCGCGCCGCACGCCGCTGAGATCGACCGCACGGATCAGTTTCCCATGCCCCTGTGGCGCAAGATGGGGGAGCTGGGCATTCTGGGCCTCACCGCGCCCGACATGTATGGCGGGGCGGAGATGGGCTATCTGGCGCACACCATCGCCATGGAAGAGATCAGCCGTGCCTCGGCCTCGGTCGGCCTGTCCTACGGCGCGCATTCCAACCTCTGCGTCAATCAGATCGTGCGCAACGGCAATGAGGCGCAAAAGGCGCGCTACCTGCCACGCCTGATTAACGGCGAACACGTCGGCGCCCTGGCCATGTCGGAACCGGGGGCGGGCTCAGACGTCATGTCGATGAAGCTCCGGGCCGAAAAGCGCGGCGACCGCTACGTGCTCAACGGCTCGAAAATGTGGATCACCAACGGCCCGGACGCCGATGTGCTGGTCGTCTATGCGCGCACGGGCGAAGGCTCAAAGGGCGTCACCGCCTTCCTGATCGAAAAGGACTTTGCCGGCTTTTCAGTGGCGCAAAAGCTCGACAAGCTGGGGATGCGCGGCTCGCACACCGGTGAGCTGGTCTTTGCCGACTGCGAGGTGCCGGAAGAGAATGTGTTAAGCCATGAAGGTCGCGGCGCGGCAGTGCTGATGTCGGGTCTCGATTACGAGCGCGTGGTGCTGTCCGGCGGGCCCTTGGGCATTATGCGCGCCTGCCTCGACGTGGTCATCCCCTATGTGCATGAGCGTCAGCAGTTCGGCGCGCCGATTGGCACCTTTCAACTGATGCAGGGCAAGATTGCCGACATGTACGCCACCTGGGGGGCCTGCCGCGCCTATGTCTATGCCGTGGCCGCTGCCTGCGACCGGGGCGAGACGACGCGCAAGGACGCCGCCGCCTGCATCCTCTATGCGGCGGAAAAGGCGACGTGGATGGCCGGAGAAGCGATCCAGTGTCTGGGCGGCAATGGCTATGTCAATGAGTACCCGACCGGGCGGCTGTGGCGCGACGCCAAGCTCTACGAAATAGGTGCAGGCACCAGCGAAATCCGGCGTATGCTGATCGGACGCGAACTGTTCGAGGAAACGAAGTGACCCGCCCCAGCCACGTCACCCTTTACGAAGTCGGACCGCGCGACGGCCTTCAGGCCGAGACGCAGATCGTCCCCGCCGCGACCAAGATCACCCTGATCGACCGCCTGTCGCAAACGGGTCTGCGCTTTATCGAAGCGAGCAGTTTTGTCTCGCCGAAATGGGTGCCGCAGATGGCCGATGCCGCTGAGGTCATGGCCGGGATCAGCCGCGCGCCCCACCTGACCTATCCGGTGCTGACGCCCAATCTCAAAGGCTATGAGGCGGCACGGGCGGCCAGGGCGCAAAGCGTCGCTGTCTTTGCGGCGGCGTCCGAAACTTTCAGCCAGAAAAACATCAATGCCAGCATAGCCGAAAGCCTTGCGCGCTTCGCCCCGGTCGCTGCCCGCGCGCGCGAAGACGGCATAGCCTTGCGCGGCTATGTGTCGTGCGCCATTGCCTGTCCTTATGAAGGCCCGATTGCCCCCGACGCCGTGGCCGAGGTGACGCAAACCCTGATCGACATGGGCTGCTATGAGGTGTCGCTCGGCGACACCATCGGGCGCGGCACGCCGGGCGATACGCAGCGCCTTCTGGAGGTCGTGTTAAGACGCGTCGAAGCGGCAAAGCTGGCCGTGCATTTCCATGATACCTGGGGGCAGGCTCTGGCCAATATTCTGGTGTCGCTCGACTATGGGATCGCCACCGTCGATGCCTCGGTCGGGGGCTTAGGCGGCTGTCCCTATGCGCCGGGTGCGTCGGGCAATGTCGCCACCGAAGACGTGCTCTATATGCTCAGGGGCTTAAGCATAGAGACGGGTGTCGATCTTGATAAGGTGATCGACACCGCGTGGTTTATCTCCGATGCGCTGGGCCGCCCGCCACGTTCCAAGGTCGCCGTGGCACGGGGCCGCTGATCAGTTCCCGGCCACCTTCATGTGGCGACCAAACACCTGCGTCCAGTAGAAGTAGTAGGGGACCCGTGCCTGTCCCACCGGCTGATCCTGCGTGTCGTGGACATAGCCGACGCCCATCTCCTCATAGCCGCAATTGAGGATGTTGGCGCGGTGGCCGGGGCTGGTCATCCATTCCTCAAACACCCGGTCGGCCGTCTTTTGACCCGCCGCGACATTTTCCCCCAGAAGCGTATAGACATAGCCTGTGGCGTGCACCCGGTCCTTTAACTTTATACCGTCGTCCGTGTAGTGATAGACGTAGTTTTTCTCGGACATGGAAACGCTCTGGCGCTGCGCTGCCTGCATCAACTGATCGCTGAGGCGCAAGGGACCGCAGCCGTTTTCGGCCCGCACCTGATTGACCCGTTCGAGCAGTATTGCCGCCTGATGCTGCATGTCTTCGCTGATGTCGAAGCGGGGCGCGTCCGGCACCAGCGCCGCACTGAGGTCAGGTGCCTTGACCACCGTATTGACGCGGCGATAGGTCATGCCGGTGGTCCCGGCCTGTGGCGAAGGCGGTGTCAGCAGGGCGTCAACCGCCGCTTCGGCCGTGGCATCCAGCCGTTGAATCTTCTCATCCGCTACGCCGGTGCCCACAAACAGCGCCGACGCCAGAGTTGATAAAACCACTGCCCGCATAGCCATCCCCGACTTAGGCTTAAGGCGGACATGTTGTGGCCTCAGATGTAAAGTTTCCGGTAAGAAACAGGCTTAAGCGGCGTTAGTCATAAAGCTCACGCGGCAGGGGCGCAAACAGGGCCTCGACGCTGTGGGCGCTGACGCCGCCGATGGATTGCGGCAGCCAGTGCGGCGAGTGGTCCTTGTCGTCCAGCACGGCGCGCACGCCCTCAAGGAAGTCGTGGCTCTGGCAGAGGCGCGAAGCGATGCGGAACTCCATCTGCATCACCTGCTCGAACGTCTCCAGGCGGCGGCCTTCGCGCAGATGGCGCAGCGTCACGCTCATCGAGAAGGGCGAGCGGGTGGCCAGCACCTCACCCTGATGCTGCGCCCAATCGGAGTCCTCCAGCTTCAGCGCAATGGCGATATCGGCCAGACGGCTCTTGCCGAAGATGCGGTTGATGGCCTCCAGATGCTCCTGATAAGACGGCTCACCGACGGGGCGGTCATAGCGGTGCAGGAGGTTATCGATGAATTCATTTGGTCGCGCCATTGACTCCGAAAACCGGTTCCCACTTTTCGGATGGCGCTCCGGGCCCGCCAGCAGTTCCGCCTTCAATGCGGGCAGGTCAGAGGCCGCCACATGGTGCGTGCTGATCCCCGCCGCGCGCACATCGGCCCCTTTCAGCCGCTCACCGGTCAGGGCCAGCCAGGTTCCAACCTCGGAATAGTTTTGCGCGCCCTCGTCTGCGAAAACCGCTTCACACGTTTCGGCGGGCGCGCCCATCCGCGGCAAAAACCAGCCGCCGCCGACATCCGGGAACAGGCCGATGCCGGTTTCGGGCATGGCAAACAGGGTGTTTTCGGTCGAGACGCGGTGCGAGCCATGCACGCTGATGCCCACGCCGCCGCCCATGGTCACGCCGTCAATCAGGGCGACAAAGGGCTTGGGGAAGCGTTTGATCAGGGTGTTGAGACGGTATTCGGTGCGGAAGAAGTCGCGGGCCGCTTCGCCGTCGCCACGGCCTGAGCGGGCCGCCGCCCGCACATCGCCCCCGGCGCAAAAGGCGCGTCCGTTGTGGTCCAGAACGACATACCGCACGCGTTCATCCGTGGCCCACTGGCTCAGCGTCTGCGCCATATCGCGGCACATGGCGGTGGTCAGGGCATTGAGCGCCTGAGGTCGGTTGAGCGTCAGCCGCCCCACCCCGTTTTCCACCTGAGCCAGAACGGGTTTTTCCTCAACACCGAGCGCGTCCATAGGCCTTCCTTTCGCGTTTTCCTGTGCCTTTTGCTGCACCTCAGTGGGTGCAGCATTTTTTAAAAGATAACCACGGAATCAGCGGATTGGGAACCTCAAAAATCCCCCTCTTCCGTGGGGGAGAGGGGGATGCGACAGCCCCAGGTGAGGGGATTACCCCCGCACCATTTTCGCTCTGGCCAGCGTGTCGGCCACGTCGCCGGTCAGGCGCTTTTCGGCCTGGGCACGGGCAAAAATATCAGCCAGACGCGGCCCGATGGCGTCGATCTGCGCGTCGATACCGGCGCGGTCAACACCGCCATTATATTCCGCCGACACGGCAATAATGCCGCCGGCGTTGATCACATAGTCCGGCGCATAGAGGATGCCGCGACGGGCCAGAACCGCGCCCACTTCCGGCACCGACAACTGGTTATTAGCGGCCCCGGCGACCACGGCGGCGGTCATGCGCTCGGCCACCTCAGGGGTGATGATGGACCCCAACGCGCAGGGGGCAATCACATCGGCATCGCTCAGCAGGATGTCCGCGACATTGCCCATTTCCGCGCCGAAGCGTTCGACCATTTCGACCACGCGCGCGGTATGAATATCCGCCACGATCAGCTTGGCGCCGCGCGCGTGCAGTTCCTGACACAGATAGCCGCCGACATGACCCAGCCCCTGCACCGCGACGCGCACGCCTTCCAAGCTGTCGCGCCCCAGACGCGCCTTGACCGCCGCTTCGATGCCGATGGCGACGCCGCGCGCCGTAAAGGGCGACGGGTCACCGCCCACCGAACCCTCTGTGGCCAGACCGGACACGTACTTCGTCTGACGCGCCACGACCATCATGTCCGACACGCCGACACCGACGTCTTCGGCGGTGATATATTGCCCGCCCAGCGCTTCGACGGCGCGCCCAAAGGCGGTGAAAATCTGTTCGCGGTTTTCCGGTGCGACCGGGCCCATGATGACCGCCTTGCCGCCGCCGAAGGGCAGCTCAGCCATAGCGTTCTTATAGCTCATGCCACGCGACAGGCGCAGCGCATCGGTACGCGCCGCCGCCGCGTCGTCATAGGTCCACAGACGACAGCCGCCCGCCGCCGGTCCCCGCGCCGTCGAATGGACCGCGATGATGGCGCGCAGGCCGGTTTCGGGATCGTTGACATCGACGACCTTTTCGTGCGCGTCATATGAAGGCGTATCAAACATGGGCGGGTTCCTTTTGTGAGAGGGGGTGTGAGACGGGTTTCACCGCCTCGATTTGCGTCAGAAGCGCGGCCTTGCGCGCCTCGGCGGCTGCGACCGACGCGGCCTTGACGTGGCCAAAACCGCGGATGTCTTCGGGCAGGCGGGCCAGCGCCACAATGGGCTCCAGCGTTTGCGGAGAGAGCTTCGCCACCAGTTCCGGGATCAGGCGCAGATAGTCGTCGCGCAGGCGGCGTTCCATGCGGCGCTCCTCGGTATGGCCAAACGGATCGAAGAGGCTGCCGCGCAAGCCTTTCAGCCCTTTCAGCACGCCAAAGGCGGTAAAGACCCAGCCGCCGAACTTCATCTTGCGCGGTTCACCGGTCACCGGGTCCTTGCGCGCCAGAAGCGGCGGGGCGAGGTAAACTGCCAATTTTCCGGTATTATCGAATTGACTATCGAGGCGCTGACGGAAGGCCGGATCGCTATACAGGCGCGCCACCTCGTATTCATCCTTATAGGCCATCAGCTTAAAGGCATTGCGCGCCACGGCCTCCAGCAGGGCGGGTGACCCAGCCTTGCGCGCCGTCTCGACGACGGCCTGATACTGCGCCGCGTAAGAAGCGTCCTGATAAGCGGTCAGGTCGGCGATCCGCCGGGTAATAAAGGTTTCGACATCGAACGGCGCCTCGGACTTCGGGGGGGCGATACGGCCGAGATAAAGCGCGCGACCCAGCGCAAAGGCCTTATGGTTATTGGCTTTTTCGGCCCCGTTGAGGTCGATCGCGCGCTCGATCGCCTGACGGCTCAGCGGCACAGCCCCGGCCTGCCAGGCGGCCCCCAAAAGGATCATATGGCCATAGACGGCATCGCCCAGCAGACGCCGCGCCACGCCCCCGGCGTCCAGCGGCTCACAGCGTTTGGACGCCTTGCGTAACCGTCCCATCAGGCCGCCCTTATCGAACACCACGTCGCGGTTCAGCGTAAAGGCCGCCGTCGAGGTCAGGGCCGAATTGACAAAGCTCAGGGTGCGGTCCGGGCTGACCAGAGGCAGGGCCGTCTTACCCGTAGCCTGCACCATGTCGGCGGCCAGCAGCACATCGGCTTCACCGGCGCTGATGCGCGGCGCAGGCAAACGCACGCCTTGCGCCACGATGCGCACATGGGCATCGACGCCGCCACCGCGTTGCGCCAGACCCGTCTGATCGGCCACCGACACTTCGCAGCCGTCGATATGCGCCGCCATCCCCAGCATGGCCGACAGCGAGGTGACGCCCAGACCGCCGATCCCGGCTAGCAGGATATTGACCGGGCGCGCCGTAGCGGGCGGCGGCGTCAGTTCGGGCAGGTCGGCGATCAGCGGCGTGAGGTCGGGCGCAGCCGCTTTTTTCAGCGCCGCCCCTTCGACCGCCACGAAGGACGGGCAGAAGCCTTTGACGCACGCCGTGTCGATATTGCACGCCGACTGGTCGATTTCGCGTTTGCGCCCCAGCTCGGTTTCCAGCGGGTTGATGGCGACGCAGTTCGACTTGGCCTGACAATCGCCGCAGCCTTCGCACACCGCCGGATTGATGAAGATACGCGCGGCGGGCCTGGGGGCTGTGCCGCGTTTGCGGCGGCGGCGCAGTTCGGTGGCACAGGCCTGATCATAGATCAGCACCGACACCCCCTTATGCGTGCGCAGGTCCTTTTGCACGGCCTCCAGATCGTCGCGGTGGGCATAGGTGGTGCCCGATGGCATTTCGCCTTCCCAGCGCTCCGGATCATTGGAGACCAGCGCAATGCGCTCCACCCCTTCGGCGCGCACCTGCTGCGCCACCTTGACGGGGGTCAGTTGCCCATCGACCGACTGCCCGCCGGTCATGGCCACCACGTCATTATAGAGGATCTTGTAGGTGATATTGACCCCGGCGGCGATGGCCTGACGGATGGCCAGAAGCCCCGAATGGAAGTAGGTGCCGTCGCCCAGATTGGTGAAGACGTGGCCTTCGTCGGTAAAGGGCGCCTGCCCCATCCAGGTCACGCCTTCGCCGCCCATATGGGTGCAGATATCGGTGCGTCGCGGCATGAAGGTCGCCATGTAGTGACAGCCGATCCCGGCCAGACCGCGCGACCCTTCGGGCACCACGGTCGATCCATTGTGCGGGCATCCGGCGCAAAAAAACGGCGCGCGGATATGGTCGGGCTTGAGCGTGTCCTTCGTCGTCAGACGCAGGCGGAAGCCTTCGGCGCGCTCGCGGCGCTGAGCATTACGCGCGGCTTCCGGCAGCAGGTCGTAGAGCGCCAGCGCCACCTGAAGCGTATCGAGTTCCAGCACGTCAGAGATCAGCGGCTCACCGCTTAAGCCCCGTTTGCCGAGGATCAGCGGGCGACGACCATCCGGCAGGGCGTACAGGGCCGAGCGCAGTTGCGGCTCGATCACCTCGCGCCGTTCCTCGACCACCAGCAGCTTTTCGAGGCCACCGGCAAAGGCGCGCGCGCCCTGCGCATCCAGCGGCCACACCATGCCGACCTTCCACACGCTGAGGCCGATGTCGCGCGCTTCGGCCTCGGTGATGCCGAGCAGGTCGAGCGCCTCCATCACCTGCGTGAAGGCCTTGCCCGCCGTGGCGATACCGATGCGCGGGCGCGCCTGGGGCCAGACCACCGTGTCAAAACCATTGAGCCGCGCAAAGGCCGAAGCCGCGGGTAGGCGGTAATGACGGTGACGCGCTTCCTTTTCGGCAGGGGTGTCCTTGGCGCGGATGTGCAGCCCGTCGGCGGGCAGGTCTATCACCGGGTCGCGCGTGTCGAAACGGTCGCTGAGATCGACGGCGGCCGAAGCGTCCATCAGGTCGGAAATCGTCTTCAGCGCCACCCAGCCGCCGTAGAAGCGCGACAGGGCAAGGCCCTTGACGCCGTATTCCAGCACCTCGGCGATGGTGGCGGGGCTGAGCACCGGGATTTCGGCGTCGATAAAGGCCAGTTCCGACTGATTGGGCAGGGTCGAGGATTTGCACGCATGGTCGTCGCCGACCACGGCCAGCACACCACCCAGCGGCGTCGTCCCGGCCATATTGGCGTGTTTGAGCACGTCGCCTGAGCGGTCCACGCCCGGCCCCTTGCCGTACCAGATGCCGAAGACGCCGTCGTAACGCGCACCTTCGAACAAAGGCACGTGCTGCGTGCCCCACACGGCGGTGGCCCCCA
>NZ_JAIWNX010000141.1 GCF_020217185.1 Asticcacaulis sp. | reverse complement strand
GGTCTTCATTGATGGCCGGCTGCACCACGATATTCAGCGGATCGAGCAGGGATTTGGCCTGCTGCAGCTGCTGATCGTAATTGCCAAGCGGCGAGCCGCGATAGCCGGAAATAAAGCCCGCTGTGTTGAGGCCTGCCCGCCGGTCGCGCCGCGCGATCATCAGGGGCAACCGCACCAGCGCCTGAACCCCGCTCATAAAAGCGCGGCCCTCTTCGAGGACGTACTTGTCGCTTAAGGAAACCTGATCGCGCATTTAATCATCCCTGCTAGGCTTTCCGTCTATCGCGGAATTTTTTTGCAGGATGACACGAAATCAGGAGAATGAATTTTCGAATTTCGTGCTATTGAGGGCATAGACAAAATGACATTCCGTTGCGACGCTTTGCCGCAGAATGGGATGCCTGCTACAGATGGAATGCCCATGTCACGCAGTTCTGAAGGCCGTGGCCTTGACGATACCGACCGCAAAATCCTGCGATTGCTGCGCAGCAATTGTCGCCTGACGACGCAGGAAATCGCCGATCAGGTGGGCCTGTCGCCCACCCCCTGCTGGTCGCGCATCAAGCGGATGGAAGAAAATGGCGTCATCACCGGCTATGTCGCCCTGCTCGATCCGGAACAGGTGGGTAAGCCGGATACGGTGATCGTCGAAATCAATATCGAATCGCACGACGACGAGCGCATCGAAGCCTTTTCGCGCTACGTGCTGAACCTGCCCGAAGTGACCGACGCCTATCTGACGACGGGCGAATACGACTATGTGCTGATCGCGGCGGTCGATGGCACGGAGGGCTATGAGCAGTTCCTGCGCAAGAAGCTGCTGAAATTCCCCGGCATCCGCCACACGCGCTCGACCTTCTGCCTTCGCCGCCTGAAACGCGAACCGTCGCCGTCGGTGTGACTCTCGTCCCCACGGCTTTGCCTTAAGAAAGGACGGCGCAAATACGCCTTACTCTCTCCTCCCTGTTGCGCAGCAATGGGGAGGGGGATCGCGAAGCGGTGGAGGGGGATGACTCTGCCGAAGATCGCCCCTCGCCGCCTGGGCGTACGCACGGCTAAAGCCAGTGCCAAACCCACCCTCAGAGTCGCCCCCCTCCGTCTTTTGCCTTCGGCAAAATCCACCTCCCCACGCTAACGCGCAGGGAGGAGGGAAGCGCGATAACCGCCTTGCTTTCTCCTCCCTGTTGCGCAGCAATGGGGAGGGGGACCGCGAAGCGGTGGAGGGGGATGACTCTGCCGAAGATCGCCCCTCGCCGCCTGGGCGTACGCACGGCTAAAGCCAGTACCAAAACGCATCCCCGGAGACGCCCCCCTCCGTCTTTTGCCTTCGGCAAAATCCACCTCCCCACGCTAACGCGCAGGGAGGAGAAACAGCGTCACGCCCCGGCTGACACCTGATCCAGCGTTTTAGCCGGCGTGATGGCCTGCGGGTCGATCAGGCAGTGCAGTATGGCCGGTTTGCCCGACGCCCGCGCCCGTTCAAAGGCCGGAGCAAACTCCGCCGTGGTGCGCACGGTTTCGCCATGCCCGCCAAAGGCCTTGGCATAGGCGGCAAAGTCCGGATTCTTCAGTTCCGTGCCGATCGGGCGGTGCGGATATTCGCGCTCCTGATGCATACGGATCGTGCCCCACATGCCATTGTCGATGACGATAATGATCAGCGGTATGTCGTATTGCACGGCGGTGGCGAACTCATTGCCGTTCATCAGGAAACAGCCGTCACCAGCAAAGGTGACCACCGGCGCGTCGGGGCACTGACGTTTGGCCATAATGCCCGCCGGGACCGAATAGCCGACGCTGCCCGAGGTCGGCGCGACCTGCGTAAAGGGCCGCTCGTGCCGCCAGTAGCGATGCACCCAGATGGCGTAATTGCCCGCCCCATTGGTGATGATTGTCTCCGGCGGCAGGTGCTCGCGCAGCCACACCATCACCTCGCCATACTGAAAATCGCCGGGGATGGGCGAAGGCGTGCTCGTCCATTTCAGCCAGTCCTGATGTGCCGCCGCCGCGCCTCTGATGATCTGCGGCGATGGGGCTTCATCAATCCACGACAAGGCCCTGGCGAACTGATCCGGCGTGCTGACAATCCCCAGAGCGGGCGGATAGACCCTCCCGATTTCCTCAGCCTGCGGGAAGATGTGCACCAGCGTTTGACCGCCGATCAGCGTGTAGCCATTCGACGGCACCTCGGCCATGCGCGCGCCCAGCAGGATCAGCAGATCGGCGTCCTTCACCCGCTGCGACAGGGCCGGATTCTGCCCGAAACCGAGATCACCCGCATAGCAGGGGTGGTGCGCCGGAAACAGCGACGTCCGGCGAAACTCGGTCGCCACCGGGATGTCGTAGCGCGCGACGAAATCGGCCACCGCCGCGCAGCCTTCGGCCGTCCAGCGCGATCCGCCGAGGATCATCAGCGGACGCTCTGCCGCCTTTATCGCTTGCGCAAACGACGCCATATCCGCGCGGGTCGGCGCGGCCTCCACCGCCTCGACCGGCGGCGCATCGGCGACCTCGACCCCCTCGGTCAGGATGTCTTCGGGTAGCGAAATCACCACCGGACCGGGGCGGCCCTGCATGGCCACGCGGAAGGCGCGGGCGACGATTTCCGGGATGCGCTTCGGATCGGAAATTTCCACCACCCATTTGGCTATGCCGCCAAAGGCCGCCACGTAGTCCAGTTCCTGAAACGCGCCGCGGCCCAGAAAAGCGCGTTCGACCTGCCCCACAAACAGGATCATCGGCGTCGAATCATGCTGCGCAATATGCACGCCGTGCGCCGCATTGGTCGCCCCCGGGCCGCGCGTCACAAAGCAGATGCCGGGCCGCCCGGTGAGCTTGCCATAGGCTTCGGCCATCATCGCCGCCCCGCCTTCGTGACGGCAGATCAGCACGTCGATATCGGCATCGTACATCGCATCCAGTGCCGCCAGATACGACTCGCCCGGCACGCAGGTCAGGCGTTCCACGCCATTGCGCGTCAGTTGATCAACGAGAATCTGTCCGCCAGTCCGCATGGCTGCCTTTCCATTCTTTACCCAGTCGGGTCGCGCTAAATACATCTATATCCCCCTGCCTTTGGCGGGGGAAACCGGGCTGCCGAAGGCAGAACCGGAGGGGGGGGCATCTACGCCATTAACCCCACCCGGCCCTTCGGGCCACCCTCCCCTGAAATCAGGGGAGGTGCTTTTGATTCAACTCCGGCGACGGCGTATCCGCCGTCATCCGCACGCCGTCGATCACGATGGGCGAAGCGACGCCCGGCACGCCGTCGATGTCAATACGCATCCCGCGATGCACGATCTGAGGGTCGTTGAACACGTCTTCGATGCGGTTGATCGGCCCCGCCGGGACGCCCGCCGCTTCCAGCGCCGTCAGCAACTCTGCGCGCGTCATATTGCGCAAAAACGGCTCCAGCTCGGCGACCAGTTGATGCCGCGCCGCGACCCGCCCGGCATTGGTCGCATAGGCCGGATTTTGCGCGACGTAATCCGCTTCCAGCACCTCGCAAAAGCGCAAAAACTGATGGTCATTGCCCACCGCGACGATGACGTGGCCGTCCTTCACCGCAAAGACCTGATAGGGCGCGATATTGGGATGCGCATTGCCCAGCCGCGTCGGCGATACGCCCGACGCCAGATAGTTCATCGCCTGATTGGCCAGCATGGCCGTGGCCACATCGAACAGGGCCATGTCGATATGACAGCCCTCGCCCGTCGCGTCGCGCTGCCGCAAGGCCGCCAGCACCGCGGTTGAGGTATAGACGCCGGTGAACAGATCGACCACCGCCACCCCTACCTTTTGCGGCTCGCCGTCCGGGTCGCCGGTAATGTCCATCAGGCCCGACATGCCCTGCAGGATGTAGTCATAGCCGGCGCGTTGCGCATAGGGCCCGTCCTGCCCGAAACCGGTAATCGACACATAGATCAGGCGCGGATTGACGGCTTTCAGGTGGTCGTAATCGAGGCCATATTGGCGCAGACCGCCAACCTTGAAATTCTCGATCAGCACGTCGGACTCGCGCGCCAGATCCCGGATAGCCGCCTGACCTTCGGGAGTAGTGATGTCGATGGCCAGTGAGGACTTGCCACGGTTACAGGCGTGGAAATAGGCCGCCGCATCACCGATAAAGGGCGGGCCCCAGCCGCGTGTATCATCGCCTGTGCCGGGGCGTTCGACCTTGACGACCGTGGCCCCCAGATCGGCCAGAATCTGACCGGCCCACGGCCCAGCCAGTATGCGCGCCAGTTCGAGAACTTTCAGGCCGGAAAGGGGTTTCATTGGGTCGCCTCTGAAGTTCCACCCCACCACCTCTCCCCGCCAGCGGGGAGGTATAAACAGGGATTACATCCCCCTGCACCTGTGCGGGGGGAAACCGGGCTGCCGAAGGCAGAACCGGAGGGGGGTGTCGTCAGGGCCGCCATGCGCTTTCCCATTAAAAAAAGGCTTGGAGCCCCGTCTGCGCCCTACCGAGGATCAGGGCGTGCACATCGTGCGTGCCCTCATAGGTATTGACCGTCTCCAGGTTCTGGGCATGGCGCATGACGTGGTATTCTTCATGTATGCCGTTACCGCCGTGCATGTCACGGGCCAGGCGGGCTATGTCGAGCGCCTTGCCGCAATTATTGCGCTTGATCAGGCTGATCATTTCCGGCTGCACCTGCCCGGCGTCGAACAACTGCCCGACGCGCAGAGACGCCTGAAGCCCCAGCGTGATCTCGGTCTGCATATCGGCCAGCTTCTTCTGGAACAGTTGCGTCTGCGCCAGAGGCCGCCCGAACTGCTGCCGGTCGAGGCCGTATTGCCGCGCGCGGTGCCAGCAGTCTTCGGCCGCCCCCATCACGCCCCAGCTAATGCCATAGCGCGCCCGGTTGAGGCAGCCGAACGGCCCTTTCAGCCCCTCGACATTGGGCAGCAGGGCGTCTTCACCGACCTCGACATTATCCATCACGATCTCGCCGGTGATGGAGGCGCGTAGAGACAATTTGCCGTGAATTTTCGGTGCGCTGAGGCCGCTCATCCCCTTGTCCAGCACAAAACCGCGAATGACGCCGTCGAGCTTGGCCCACACCACGAACACATCAGCAATCGGCGAATTGGAAATCCACATTTTGCTGCCATTGAGCACATAGCCGCCCTCGGTTTTGCGTGCCGTCGCACGCATGGAACCGGGGTCGGACCCGGCGTCCGGCTCGGTCAGGCCAAAGCAGCCGATCCATTCGCCCGACGCCAGTTTCGGCAGGTATTTTTGCCGTTGCGCCTCCGAGCCATAGGCATGGATCGGATACATGACTAAAGAGGACTGCACGCTCATCATCGACCGATAGCCGGAGTCCACGCGCTCGACTTCGCGCGCAATCAGGCCATAGGCGACGTAGGACGCGCCTGCCCCGCCATAGGTTTCCGGCAGGGTCGCGCCCAAAAGGCCGCGCTCACCCATTTCGCGGAAAATGGCCGGGTCGGTCTGCTCCTCGGCATAGGCCTTGAGCACGCGCGGCAGAAGCTGCGACTGCGCATAGTCGTGCGCCGCGTCGCGGATCAGGCGCTCCTCGTCGGACAGTTGCGCATCGAGAAGGAACGGATCGGACCAATCGAATTTAGACATCGAACTTCACCCCCTGGGCCAGAGGCAGGCTGCGGCCATAGTTGATGGTATTGGTGGCGCGGCGCATATAGGCTTTCCATGAATCCGAGCCGGATTCGCGCCCGCCGCCGGTTTCTTTTTCCCCACCAAAGGCCCCGCCGATTTCCGCGCCCGACGGCCCGATATTGACATTGGCGATGCCGCAATCCGACCCGGCCGCAGAGACAAACAGCTCGGCTTCGCGGATGTCATTGGTGAAGATCGAGGACGACAAACCCGCGCCGACGGCATTCTGCATGGCGATGGCGTCTTGAATATTTCCATATTTCATAACATATAGAATTGGCGCAAAGGTTTCCCGCAGCACCGGCCCCGCATGGGCGTCCATTTCAACGATGGCCGGACGCACATAATAGCTGTCCTTACCGTTCACATCGACGCGCGCCCCGCCGGTGACCTGACCGCCGACGCTGCGCGCTTCGTCCAGCGCTTTTTCAAACAAACCAAAGGCGTGCGCGTCGATCAGCGGCCCGATCAGTGTGCCCTCTTCCAGCGGATGACCGACCTTCACCGAGGCATAGGCCTGCTTCAGGCGCGGCACGAAGGTGTCATAAAGGCTTTCGTGCACGAACAGGCGGCGCAGCGTCGTGCAGCGCTGACCCGCCGTGCCCATGGCGGCAAAGGCCACACCGCGCAAAGCCAGATCGAGGTCCGCCGACGGCGCAATAATGGCGGCATTATTGCCCCCCAGCTCCAGCAGGGCGCGCGCAAAACGCGCAGCCAGCTTCGGGCCCACAGCGCGGCCCATGGCCGTCGAACCGGTGGCCGAGACCAGCGGCACCTTCTCATGCTCGACCAGCGCTTCACCAACCTCTTTACCGCCGATCAGCAGGGCCGACAGGCCTTCGGGCACGGCATGACCCGCGGCCCTATAGGCGGCGACGGCGCGCTCAAACAGGGCATGGGTAGCCAGCGCCGTCAGCGGCGTCTTTTCCGACGGCTTCCACACGATGGCGTCGCCGCACACCAGCGCCAGACAGGCGTTCCACGCCCACACGGCGACGGGGAAGTTGAAGGCCGAGATGATGCCGACCACGCCCAGTGGGTGCCAGGTTTCCATCATGCGGTGTTCGGCGCGCTCGGTGGCGATGGTCAGGCCGTACAGTTGCCGCGACAGGCCGACCGCGAAGTCGCAAATGTCGATCATTTCCTGCACTTCGCCGAGGCCTTCGGACGTGACCTTACCGGCCTCAATCGACACCAGCTTACCCAATGCCTCCTTGTGCGCGCGCAGTTCTTCACCGAACAGACGCACCAGCTCGCCGCGCTTGGGGGCCGGGATCAGACGCCATTGGAGGAACGCTTCGTGCGCTGCGTCGATACGCGCCCTGGCCTGACCAATGCTTGTTTCAACGACCTCCCCGATCAGCTCGCCGGTATTGGGCGAATGGACCTTCAAGGTCCCGCCCGTGTGGCCGCCAGTGACGCCCAGAGACTCCAGCAAAATACGTGTATCCGCGCTCATCTGTCTTCCCTTTTCATCCGCCCGTAAATCCGAAGGGGATGCTCAAAACCTGTGTTCCACCGCATGCAGCACCGCCGCACCGGCCTCGTAATAAACCTCTTTGGCCCCCCGGTGCTTCGCCTCTTGCGGCGTCGTCACCGGCAGCGGCAAATCGTCTTCGGACAGCGCCCCCAGCACGTGTTCGGCCAGAATCCGCCCCATCACCGTGCCCGGTGCAATGCCCCGGCCATTATAGCCCGACACGCCCACCACGCCGTCGGCAAAGCGATGGAAGCGCGGCAGGTTATCGTCGGTCATGCCGATCCAGCCATACCATTCGTGTTCGAAACCGATGCCTTTGAGCGCCGGAAACAGCCGCGTCATGGCGCGTTGCCCCCAGCCGCTATGCACCCCCTGCGCTGGCCCGCGCAAGGCCCCGACGCTGCCGAAGACCAGTCGCCCGGCGGCATCCATACGGAAGGAGGACAGGACCTCCGCCGTGTCCCAGGCCCCCTGACCTTCCGGCAGGATGTGGCGCAAAATGTCATCCGACAAGGGCGTGGTGGCGCAGTTGAAATAGGGCAGCCAGACCTGCTCCTTACGGATGATCTCCCACGGCCCTTTGGTGTAGGCATCGGTGGCCATGATCACCTTGGGCGCGGTCACCGAGCCGCCGGTCGTCGTCACGCGCCACTGATCGCCCGCCACCTCGATCTGTTCCACCGGGCTTTCGCTGCGAATATCGACGCCCGCTGCCACCGCCGCCGTGGCCAGACCGCGCACATAGGCCAGCGGCTGAATCACCCCGGCACGGCGATCGAGCAACGCCATGGGATAGGCGTCGCTGCCGACCATTCGCTGCGTTTCGGCGGCATCCAGCAGGCGTACATCGGCGCCACGCGCCTGCCATTGCTGCGCCCGGTCACGCAGTTCGCGCACCCCCGCCTCACCGACGGCGCAATGCAGCGTGCCTTCGCGCCGCAGTTCGCAGGCGATATTGTGCGTATCGACGCGCGCGAAGACCTCCGCCGGGCCGTTGCCCAGCACCTGCAACAGCCGCTCGCCATGCACCGGCCCCAGCACCTTGGGCAGTTCGTCGGGCATGACCCACATACCGGCATTGACCAGCCCGACATTGCGCCCGGCCCCGCCAAAGCCAATCTCGCGCGCCTCGATCACCACCACCTTTGCCCCGGCTTCGGCCAAGGTCAGGGCCGCCGACAGGCCGGTATAGCCCGCCCCCACCACCGCCACATCGGCGCGCAGATCACCGCTCAGCGCGACGGTCAGCGGCGCAGCGGGGGCCGTGGCGGCCCACAGTCCGTGGGTAAGAGGCTCAAGCGCAGGGGCCAAGGGTTCATTCTCTTGCGTAATGGCTAAACCGGTTGTACCGTGCCCGAACGGCCTCAACAAGGGCCATTTTGACAAGACTTCATTCCGAAATCGAATATGCGCTCACCTCGCCGCTTCCTCCCGTCCCTGTCGCTTCTGGCCGCGTTTGAAGCCACGGCGCGGCTCGGTTCGGTCACCGCCGCCGCGCGCGAACTGAACCTGACCCAAAGCGCCGTCAGCCGCCAGATCGCCGCGCTGGAGGCGCAGTTGGAGGTCGAGCTGTTCCACCGTGAACGCCAGACCGTGCGCCTGACCGCCGGGGGGGAGGCCTATGCGCGCGAGGTGCGCGAAGCGTTGAAAATCATCTCGTCGGCCTCGCTCAGCCTGCGCGCCAATCCGCACGGCGGGACGCTGAAACTGGCCATACTGCCGACCTTTGGCACGCGCTGGCTGGCCCCGCGTCTGCCCGATTTTTTGCGCAATAATTCCGGCATTCAGGTCAATCTGATCACGCGCATCGGCGTCTTCGATTTCCGCAGCGAAGGGCTCGATGCCGCCATCCATTTCGGCCGCCCCGACTGGCCCGGCGCGGAAAGCGCGCTGTTGCGGCCCGAAGTGGTCATCCCGGCCTGTGCCCCGGAGCTTAAGGCGCAGTATGGCTTTGCCGCGCCTGCCGATCTGCGTCAGGCGCCTTTGCTGCATCTGACCTCACGCCCCGACGCCTGGGAAAACTGGCTGGAGGCGCACGGCGCGCCCGCCGACCACGTACACGGCATGTTGTTCGATCAGTTTGCGACCGTAGCGCAGGTGGCGCGCTCCGGCCTTGGCGTCGCTTTATTGCCGCAGTTTCTGGCCGACGAAGAGTTTGCCTCCGGCGCGCTGGTCCCGGCGCTTGAGGCCCCGCTGACCACCGGTGAAGCCTACCACCTCGTCTGGCCGGCTGAGCGCGGCAATCACCCGCCGCTTAAGGCCTTCCGCGACTGGCTGCTGAAAGAAACCGCCCCATACCGATAAGGAAACCCCATGCGACTGATCACCGCCGATGACCTGAAAGCCGCCCTGCCCTATGCGCGGCTGGTGCGCGAGCTACCGGCGCGACTGCGGGCCGGGGCGCAGACGCCGCAAAGGCCGGTCTTCGACCTGGGGCACGACGCCTCGCTGCTGCTGATGCCGGCGTGGTCTGAGCGTCTGGGCGGGGTCAAGATCGTGCACGTGACGCCCGGCAATGCGGCGCGCCACCTGCCGTGCGTGGCGGCCTCCTATCTGGTGTTTGACGGTGAAACGCACCGGCATCTGGCCCTGATCGACGGCGAGGAACTGACGGCTCGACGCACGGCTGCCGTGGCCGCCGTGGCGATGGACCGGCTGGCCAAACCTGAGGCGCGCCGCCTGCTGCTGATCGGCTCAGGACGCATCGCCTCGGAGATACCTTTTGCCTTCCGTGCGGTGCGCGCCATCGACAGCGTCTCAGTCTTCAGCCCGACCCGCGCTCATGCCGAAGCCCTTGTGTCGCGCCTGACGCAGGCCGGGTTTGACGCTTCGGTGTGCGACGATATTGCACGGCAAATCCCGCACGCGGACCT